>JAFGBX010000338.1 GCA_016932935.1 Promethearchaeota archaeon
GGTAGGTACCCGACTTTCATCAGCGGGATGTCCAATTTCTTGCTGATGCTGTAGGCGCGCTCCAGGTTCCGGATGAAACTCTCCGCGCCGGCAAGGAACTCGTCGGGGAGCAAGTACCAGGGGCCTGCAGTGATGCGGCCCTCCCGGATGGCCTTGACCAGTATCTCCCTGCTCTCGGGCTTGATCTCCAGGTAGTCCTCGAGAACCACGGTCTGCCCGTCGAGCATGAACGTGTAGCCCGGTTGGTCGATGGACAAGCACGTGTCGATGAGCTTCACCAGCTTGTGCCGGAACTTCTGGAACGGCTGGTACCATTCGCGATCCCAGTGCGTGTGGGGAACCACGACGATTTTCTTTTGCTTGGTCGATGTCGCCATGTCCGTGTCACTTCTCGTTCGATACACCTGGATCATCCGACGGAGGATTAGTCCTTTTCCTTGCATCGAGACCGCCCGCGGCCTCCCGCCCCCGCATCCTATAAATATCGATGCAGCTTGCCCCCTGGATCAGATGAAAGCCGCGTGATCTACCGTTCGTCCCGACCCCGGCAATCCCCCGTACTTTTAGTTGGGATCGGCCGCAGTCGAGCGACGTGGCCTCCCGCTCGTTTTGCCAGACTCCTGGCGGTGCTCGGGCGCTTGATGACGTTTGGGGTGCTGCCCGGGGGAAAACGGATGGCTATGATGAGACGGCGTTGCCGAGCGCGGCTCGTGGTGCCATGAGGAACAAACCGCAGGCTGAGCCTCGTCGAGGGAATCGTGCGGGTGCTGAGGCTGATCGTGTGACTTAGTGCGTGTGTTTGGTTCGACCTCTTTTTTACTTCAAGCCGGATTCCCGAAGACTCAATAGGGGTCAAGATCCGCTCGGATCTTGAGGCTCGGTAACCTTCCCCGTCTCCTCAGGCATCGTTTCTTGGGGTCTTTGCTTTTGTAACAATAAGACATGGCCATTCGGCTCGAGCGTCGCCCGCCACGACGTGCTTTCGAGCGCCTTTTCCTCGCCATCGAGGCCCACGAACTGCACGGGCGTGCCGAGGTCGAGAAAGAACGGCACCGAGTCAAAAATGACATCTTGCGTGTTGTTCCAGTCCTTGTTGTAGACGAGCAGCAAGTGCTGCTTCCCGTCCTTCGACGTTTTCCTGAGGACGAGGACTGACTTGTTCCCGTAGTCGAAGTGCTTCATAGGGCCATCCTCGTTGAGGCAGCGGAACCGCTGCTTGAACGCGTTCACCCTTCCGACGAACTCGGAGATGTCGAAGTTGGGCACCTGCCAGTCCGCCTTCGAAGCCGTCACCACGTCGAGCGGCCGGGTGAAGCCGAACTCGTACCCGACGGGCATCATCACGCCGGCCGAGAAGAAGGCCGCGAAGAGGTACCGGAACCGCTGCACGTCCTCGCGCTTGTTGGTCTCGTCGGCGAGGCGCTTCGTGTCGTGGCTCTCGGGGAAGGAGATCGACGGCGCGGCCTTCCGGAAGCTCTCGTACTGTTCGTGGCACCACGGCTGGGTGAAGTCCCAGTACTTGCTGCTGTTGAAGATGTAATCGAACCCGGCGTCCACCGTCTCTTTCAATTGAGCCAACGTGCAACCCAGCGTCTCCGCGGCGAACACGGTGCCCGGCTTCTGCACCCGGGCCAGCTGGATGATCGAGCGCCACGTCTCGGCCGGCACCTGGTAGGCGGCGTCGCATCGGAAGCCGTCCATGCCCATTTCGAGGTAGAACGACACGAGGTCGAGCCAGTAGGCGAGCATGTTCGCCTTGTCCGGCGACGACCGGTTGTCGATCTCCGCGAGGTCCCCCCAGATCGTGACCTTCCGGGAATCCGCCGGATCGATGGCACAAGGATGAGCCACCCGTTCCTCGATCGTATAATTCTTTTCGTTGAAATGGCGGGTGCTAGCCGGTTCATCGATAGGATTCTGTAAGATGACTTTCCCGTCCGATTTCCGCACGACCACGCTCTTGATCACGTACCAGTTACGATGTTCCTCGACGAGCGGCGAGTCGATGCTCGTGTGGTTGATCACGAGGTCGTACATGAACTTGAGCCCCCTCTCGTGGCTGGACCGGATGAACGCCCTCAATGGCTCCCACGAGTGTGGATCATCGATTCCCTCGGGTGCAAACAGCGGGTTGAATTTGTAGAACTCCTTGATCGAGTATAGCGAGCCAGAGAAGCCCGTGTAGTTGAGGGGATTGACATACACCCAATCGAATCCCATCATCTTGATGCGATCGAGGTGCTTGTCGGCCCAGGTGTCTACGGATCCGAGGATTCTGGGAAAAAGATTGTAAATCCGAGGCCCCATCGCTGGACCTGCCGGGTTCGCCGGTTCTGCGGCCAGTGATGCCGGCTTAGCTGTCGCCTTCGCTGGACCCTTCCCTTTCTTTGCTGGTTTTACCGGCTTTGCCGCTGTCATGTCGGTCACTATTCATCGAGGTGGGTTCCATTTAGAAAACTCCTAGTCTCCGCGACGATCCGCCGCTCGTGGCCGCCCAAGAAGTGATCCGCGCCCGGGATGATCGAACGAACGGAACCAGGGAATTTATCGACCCAACGATGAAAGGCCCTCGTTGGCGTGAAGTCGTCGGCGTCCCCCATCAGGAACATCGTCGGCCTCCTCCTCCTTGCGAATGACGCTGCGGCGTCCGAAGCGTGCCTCGGGAACAGCTCGAACGGGAACGCGACCGCCGTGCACGTCGAGACCTCGTCCATAGCGAGCGCCACGGGTGTGGCCATGGCCGCGCCGAACGAGTACCCGACCAAGTGCAAGCGGCGCCACGCCCGGCAGCCTTGCTCCCGCGCGAACTCGCCGCACAAGTGGCCAACCACGGCCTTCACCTGGCCAACCTCGCCGTCGCCGTTCTCGTAGCCACCGTCGGATCCCCCGACGCCAGAGAAGTTGAAGCGCGCGGTGCAACAATCGCCTGAAAGGCCGAGGTACAGCGCGTTGACGACGTTGTTGTGCATCTCGCCGCCATAGAGCGGGTGCGGGTGGCAGATGATGGCGAGGTCGCTGCTACCGCTTGCCGAGGGCAGGAACTCCGCCTCCAGGAACCATTCATCGCCCCCGGTCGAACGGTAGGGCACCGAGAGCAGGCTTGCGCGGGGCGACATGGGGGCTCACAGGCTGAATCGGTACTCCTTCGTCGCCGCCAGGATGCCGCCCTCGTCGAGGTTCCCGCTGTCGGCCTTGACCAGGTATGGCATGATCTCGGCGGAGAAAGAATCGTCTGTCGTCGTCCAGCAGCCGAGCACGAGCACGTTCTCGGCCCGCAAGTACTTTTCCATGAGGTAGAAGTCGTGCTGCGGCCCCTGTTCTCCCCAGTAGCGGCCCACGAGGTGCCCGTTCAGGAAAATGCTGGCGTTGTGGGATCCCTCCAGGTGCAAGCGCAGCGGCACCGAGACCCCCACGGGCGCGCTCCAGCTAAACGACGTCCGGAACCAGGTAACCATGTCGTCCGGCTGCAGCGACAGCTCGTCGGCGGGCTCCCAGCGGGCCTTCCCACCCCCGACGGCCTCGCGCTCGCCGGGCAGGCCGGAAGTCGAGTAGGCGTCGTCCAGCTTCGTGACATCTATTCCCGCGATGAACCACTTTTCACTGGCGAGTTCTTTGGAGAACTTCACCGAGAGGATACCCCTGGGGATGCGGCAGTCGTCGAACATAAAGAACTGCTTCCCGTGGCCCAGGTTCTCCACGAGCACGAGGAGGTCGTTCTCCTTGCCGGGCTTGATGGCCCCGGACAAGTTGTAGTTCCTGCCGCCCAACCGAAGGGGGTCAGGGCCGTTGATGCTTCCAGGGTGGAATGGATCAATGAGCGCGGCGAGGTTATAGACGTGGTGACCCCCGACGCACTTGCCATTGAGCCATACTGCCGCCTTATGCCTGATGTTGAGCTTGATCGAGAGATCCTTGGCATCGCCAGGGTTAAATGTGCACTTGTATATCACGTGACCGCACATAAATCCATGGTCGATTGGATCCAGCTGAGTGGCCCGATCTATGGCTTTCCACGACACTTGGCCCGGGCCGATTTTCATGCGTTCCCAGCCCGAGGGATCGACGTCGACGTCGTCGGCGTCCTCGCCCAGCTCGGCAACCTTGAGGCCCGGGAAAGGGGATCCATCGACGTCGGAGAAGCCCTCCGCGTTGCGGGACGAGAACAAGTGCACGCGCTGCTTGCCCAGGGCGTGTATCTCGACCGTGTTCTCCCTGGTGAAGTAAGACTCGTGCGCGCCCCACGTGATGACCGACTCGCCCTCCATGAAGCGAGTGTTGCACGTGAGGGCTTCCTCCATGGAGAGGCATACGATGTCGAGGATCCTCCCCGCGCGTGACGAGACCGTGGCGAGCCCCGGGGAGGCGAATTGCACGCGGGTGAAGCCGGCCTCCTCGACCAGCGTCGCCCCGCCCGCCGCCTTGAACCCGTCGCCGTCGAGCAGCAACTCGCCGCCGTTTCGCCCCACGACCATGATCGTCCCCCGCGCCGTGGTCGCCTTCACGAGCACGGGCATCGAGCAAAACTTTATCGTGAAGTCCCCGGCCCCGTGGTTGCCGACGGCGACGAGGCTGTCCCTCGGCTCGAGCACGTGCCAGCCACCCTTCGGAACCCGCGTGCCGTCCGCCAGCGTTACGGCGAACTCGTCCTTGTTGCCCGTGAAGTTCCGGAAGTAGTAGAACTCCGTCCCGTCAGGCGCGACGCGCTGGCGATACAGCATCCCGCCCGGCTTGGTCTTGATCGACGGCTTCACCCTCACGGCCTCGACGATCGACGGCATGAAGCTATTGGCGAAGAGCAAGAACGCCCTCAAGTGGCGGCCGCGATCGGCCAGGAACCCGAACTCCCGCAAGCAGCCCGCATAGTCGTAGCTCGTGCAGACTTCGGCGCCCCCGATGGCTCCATGGTTCGTGCCGCCATAGTACATGTAGAGCACCATAATGCTCGTGCCTTGTGCGGCGTAAGATTCCACGAGCATCTTCTGGTAAGTTGCCCCGTAGTAGTCGTAGAGCTCGTCGAAGCTATACTTCACGGTCCAATGGTTATACCAGCCCCCTTGCAGCTCCGGGATGAACATGGGGCTATCGCGCGCCGGCGGCTTGTACCCGCGCACGACCTGCTCTGACCTGTCGACGAGGAGCTTGAACATCCAGACCGGCCACGACGACGGCTTCAGCGCCCTCGCCTTCTTGTTCGCGAACACGGGATACTTGTCGAAGCCGTACAAGTCGACGAGCCCGTTCCAGCTCCCCGACTCGTACGCGTCGTTGTGGAAGATCGGGACGGTTATGCCGCAGTCGCGCACGTGCTGCGCCAGCTCGGCCATATACCGCCGCAAGCCCTTGATCAGCGTAAAGCCGTACTCGTTCTCGATCTGGTACCCGACGATGCACCCCTTCGCGTTCTCGGTGAGCTGGTGCTGCTTGACCCGAACGATGAACTGGGCGAGCCAGTCCTTCGCGTGCTTCATAAAAACCCCGTCGTACTCGAACCGCAAGTCTCCCTTCATATGTCGGATGCGAACGTCCCGATGCTGCAACAACCAGAGAGGGAAGCCACCTGCGGTCGTCTCCGCGCAGATGTATGGCCCCGACGCGACAAAGACGTAGAGGCCGATCTTCTCGCAGAGCCCGAGCAGGTAGTCGACGTCCTTGTTGCCGTCGAACACGTACTTGCCCTCGACGGGGTTATGGTACCCCCAGTGGAAGTATATACGAACGCAGTTCAGCCCGCCACCCTTGTATGCCTTCAAGATGCCCTCCCAGCGCTCCTTGTCCGGGATGCGCCAGTAGTGGAACTCGCCGCCGACGAGGAGCACGCGCTGGCCCTTTATCTTCAAGGAACTCCTATCCCAGTCGATTACATGGCCGTGCTTTAGCTTATCGTACCCGAAGGGGGGTGCTTGCTGTAACTTCATGGATCTAATATCTCGGTTCGTATATAAAATGGCTCCAGCACGCTGGCCCGGCACACGCAACCGGGGCCACCTCCCACCACCACCATCCGGTCGGGCATGATTCGTGCATCAAGGTGATCCACGAGCCATCTCGTCGTCCCCGGCGCGTGGTCGCAGAAAGGCCGTGTTCTCTCGTCAATCGAACCAGCGGAGGCCTCCCGATCCGACCCAGGAGGATCGCGATTCGACGTTCATGGCGACGCGGAACCACCCGTTCAGCTCCATCGGGCGGTGGTCGGGATGGCGGATGCTACCACGCACGAACGTCATGTCGCCCACTTGGAGCAGTTCTTCCGCCACGTGCGCGTGGAAACCGGTGCGACCGCCGAGCCCTGCCCTCCGGGTGACGTTCGCGCGGTGCTCGTCGATCTTGACCATCTCCCGCGGCGTGGCGGGGACAAAGAACCACTCGCCTTGCCGCTTGATGCGGCTAGTCTCGCGCGCCCGCTCGTGCACCAGGCCCGGCCTCAAGGCGCGGTGTGCCTCCCTCACGGTGTTGGCCGGCCTCCCGCCCCGCGGCAGCTCGGCGATGAAGAGGTGCGTTTGGTCCTTCCCTGCGAGGAGCAGCCGGGTGAATCCTGGGGTTCGACGCTCCTCGTTCGTGAACTTTTGCTTCTCCCGGCTCCACACCTTGACCGTGAAGGCACGTTCAGGTTCTCGCACGAACACCACGACCTGGTGCAATTTCTTGTCCATGTCGGTCACGTGGACGTCCACGCTTTCGTCACCTGGGCAGATGAGGAAACCCTCGACGTCCCGGTTCCCCCGGCGAATCTTCTTGATGTCCATGGCGAACATGAACGGCTCGCTATGCTGCCCCCGCCTGGTCGGGATCCCGCCAGGCATGAGCGCGATCGCCAGCCCGGCCTCTTCGAACCGCAGTTTCAGATCTTGCATCGGATTCTCTTCCTCGTTCCAACATTTTCAAGTGCTGTTCTTTCCATCAACTTGCTGTTCATTGTATTTTTTAACGCCGCTATCCCTCGCGCTTCTCTTGCCAGCGTTGGTCCACCCCGTTGCCCCGTCTCCTATGGTCGCCTTGGCCGCACCGAGCGACCCCGGCTGCCCCGCGTACCTGCCTCCCACCACGCGCGCCGCGAAGTGCATGCGGTTCCTGATGCGCGGGATCCGCTTCTTGACCCGGTGCGAGGGAACCTTGGGGGTCGAGTTGCGCACTTTGCCCGCGCGTGCGAGATTCTTCTCCTTTTTCCTTGCCATGATGGCCACGCCGTCTCGTGTGACACAGGCGAGCGAGGGGTCTCGGGGTGGACGCGATCCCGCGTGGCTGCCGTCGATCCCAGTCGGTCGCTGTCTTGATCATTGATCAAGCCTTGATATTTAAATTTTTGTACCTAAAACCATTTCTCACCAGAATTAAAGTAGTTAATATGATCTACGCTCCGCTACCTCCCTTGTTGACGTGTATCGTGATGGATGTTGAAGATCCCATCGATCCCGACACCCCCTCCAAGCAAGCCTGATCGTGATCGCCAAGCAGGAATCGGCCGATCCTGGCGTCAACTGCACCTTTTTCGATGCTACGGGCATTCACGTGCTTCCTACTATCGAGCGATGCCTCCGGATCCCGTAGCCTCTAGGGCCACGGCGGTCGCTAGGCAGGTGCGTGGCTAGCGCTCGATGAAAACGAGACCGACCCCGCGCTCGCGAGGGCGGGTTCCTGGCCAAAATCGAAGGGAAAACCGGCCACCATACGTGATCAACTCTCGCGCGGATGTGCCATCCGCGAGTGGTATGGGCAACCGGGTGCTTATAAGGTCTCGCGGCACCCACGCGATTCCCATCGCCGCACGTCGTTCAAAAGTCGAGTATGCCCACCCTGGCGTGTCTACGATAGGGCGTCGGCACAAAAGGAGTGCGAGATCATCGCCTACGTTCGATCTCTATCACTCGATGCGAATCCCCCTTCCCTTCTTGCGGGCCAATCCGATAACGATGTAGCATATCGCGACGATGACCGGGGCGGCCATTGGCTCAATACCGATGAGGGGGACTTGCACTATTGGCTCGATGTTGGCTGCCAAATCATCGATGACCCAATTCTGGTAGAAGGATCCGTTTCCCTGAACCTGTACAGTTGCGAGGGAACCACCTGGGCTGGAGAACGTGATGGGATAGTTCTTCGAGTCCTGAGGAACTATCTCCTGGTATAACACGCCGTCAAATCTATCCAGGAACGCGACGACGAACAAGAGCGGTAGCTGGACGCTGATATAGAGGCTTACGTTGTACACCGGGGAATCGAAGGTAATCCGGTTGTCGATTTCCCAAGAATAGGCCACTTGATTGCCCGAGTGGGGGGGAAAAGCCACACTCTCATGAGAATCCCAAGTATAATAGCCTGGTGAGAAAGTAACGTGTTGGTACTTGTCCCCTATAGCGCCCTCCGGTATATCATCAAAGGTGAACATAAACTCCGCGCTCGCGCCCGTTACGCGTTCAAAGGTCGCCACGATACTCAAGCATACCAACACCCCGAGCAATAGCATCGAGATCCTTCTGGTTCCCCCGTGTTCCATTCCTCGTCATCTAATTCCTTGTTTTAAAAGGATATGAACATCTCCGTCGAGGTCGGTTAAAAAGCTTGAGGCACGCCCGTGCCTCCCCGTCGATTCCTATTCGTTGAAGTGCCGGTCGGGCCCGACCGCCAGCCTATCAGATGCAGCCGCTGTATCTTCCCGGTTGCATTCCCTAGCCATCCAGATCTCGAGAGGGCGAGGCCATCCCCTCGTCCTTCTCCATTTCCAGCTCTTCATCGGGCATGGGGAAGGTCGCCGAAAGGTTGATAGATGAGGAAGAGTACATAGGAGTAGAAAGGCATATGACGATGCAAGAGGAGCACGTCCCAGGCGGCACAACACCTGACGAAATCCGTCTCGTGACTCGCGAGCAGCGAAGAGAAAAGGGAATCTATTACACTCCCGTGTCGATCGCACGGTTTATGGCCCTCGCAGCCATCGAGCGATGGCTTACATTGGCGCCTCGATGGAAGAAATGCGTAAAGATTCTCGACCCAGCGTGCGGGGACGGGGTGTTCTTGCTGGAGGTGCTCCGTGCCCTCAAAACGGGAGCCCCTGGCCGCCACGCGATTGAGTTGGTTGAGCCTCGCATTCACGGCGTTGACGTTGACGGAGAAGCCTTGCGGGTCGCGGCGGCCTCCATCTCCCGCGTCGCGAGGGGATTCGGATGGAATGATGTCGCCGACAAGGCACACCTGGCGATGGGCAACGCGCTCGGTAGGAACGTCTTTCACGAGGTCATCGAGTCCGGTGGCTTCGACATCGTCATCGGGAACCCGCCCTACATCCCGTGGAACAAGATCCCCCGGGCAGAGCGCGCGGCGCTCGAGGAGGGGCATTTCCTCGACGTGACGTACGCATGCCGCCGAAACCACGCGGACGCGCAGCCGAATTATTACCTCTTCTTCATCGTCCTCGCGTCGTCTCTTATCAACGAGGACGGCGTCATCTCGTTCCTCTTGCCCCAAGAATGGCTCTACCACGAGCGGGCTGTCGACTTCCGCAGGTACTTGCTCGACCGGTTCAAGACGATCGACATCGGCCTGTTCCCCCCGGGTACCAAAATCTTCTCCCAGAAGGGCGCGAGCGCCGGGACGACCTCGATGATCCTCACGCTGGGCAAGGTGGGTAGCGGCGGCGTTTCGCTGCACACAGTCCCCGACACCGACGAGGCACGGCGTCCTGGATCCGTCGTACCCCTCCAAAGTCAAGAATCGGGCAGCATCTCCCGCGATGATGCCAGGCACGCAGCATGGATCCTCGTCGACAAGGAAGCGTCGGCCCTCCGTCGGGCAATCCTCCGGCAACCAGTTGCCCGTTTCGACGACCCGAGCGAGTTCGCGGTGCATGGGGGGTTCCAGCCCCCCGTGGACGGCGCACGACAGTTCGAGATCGACGAGCACGACTTCTTGAAGCTCGGGGCAGCCGAGCGCGACCACGTTTTCCCCCTCGTGCACGACGCCCGGGAGATCCGGCGATACGTCATCGCACCTGGCGTGGCCCGGTACTGGATAATAGCGAACTCTATTCTTTCTGAACGAGTGTTGGAGGAGGGCTATCCGGGCTTGTACTCGGTCTTGAAGCGGAGACTCGACACGGGCAAGCCCTTCTGGTGGCACTTCCCGAACGTCCGCAACCTCGGCCCGATCGCCAATACCCGGGAGAAAGTGCTCGCGCCCAGGACGGCCGCCACACCTTGCTTTGCCCTCGACGACCGGCGCTCCGTGTTCAAGGGCACGAACACCATGATCATCCCCAAGAGGCTCGACGCGCGGTACGTCGTCGGCGTGCTAAACAGCAAGCTCGCCGCGTTCTGGCAGCAAGCGTTCGGCTTCGGGTACCACGGCGGTGCAGCGAAGAAGCTGGAGCCGTCCAAGGCCCGCAAGACGCTCATGCCGGTCAGCATCCCGAGTCCCGAGGCGGGGGAGGGCCTGGCCGCGCTCGTGAACGAGATGATCGCACGGCTGCGATCCAGTGCTGGTACATCCACGGTCTCGGGCATCCAACAAGAGATCGACGCGGTCGTCTACGACCTCTACGGGATCGATGGAGAGATGAAGGAACGCATCGATGCGAGGATCCCCTCCTGGTGACCGGGGTGGCGAGGGACGGTATGAGACCGAACGGCGCTAAGGGAACGGCCCGGCTCACGTGGAACCGAAAGGGCGAGATCGAGGGCGGCAAGACGGAGAAAGCTCCCCGGGCCGTCGCCTGGTGCGAGGACGGCAAGCAAGTCGATGCAGCGACCGATCTCGCCACGGTTGCGTCGCGGAACCGGCTGATCGAGGGGGACAACCTGCCCGTCATGCGGCACCTGCTCGCCACGGGCTCTGCGGGGCGCGTCGACCTGATATACATCGACCCGCCCTTCTGGAGCGGGGACGACTACTACGCCAGTTCCGACGACGGGCAAGACGTGCTCGCCTACAAGGATCGGTGGGACGGTGGCCTCGATTCCTACCTGGACATGATCCACCCGCGTCTGAAGCTCATGCACGAGTTGCTCTCGCCCCGGGGCAGCATCTTCGTGCACGTGGACTGGCACGCGGGCCATTATATCAAGTTGCTCCTCGACGAGATCTTCGGCCGGGAGAACCTGCGGAACGAGATCGTCTGGTGGTTCGGCGGGCCGAGCCCGGTGAAGACCTCGTTCCCGCGCAAGCACGACATCATCTTCTTCTACTCGAAGTCCAAGGACTACCAGTTCTCCCCCCAGTACGCGCCGATGAAGCAGTATCTATACGACCGGGCTCGCAAGGATCCCGACGGCCGCTTGTGGGTCGACCAGAACGTCGGCAAGATCACCCGGCGCAAGTTCGACGAGCTCGCCGCCGGCGGGCGGGTGTTCGAGACAAAGACGGGCCGATACCGCCGCAAGCAGTTCCTGGACGAGATGCAAGGCGACATGGTAGACGACGTGTGGACGATCCCCATCATCAACTCCCAGGCGAACGAGCGGCTCGGGTACCCGACGCAGAAGCCCCAGGCCCTTCTCGAGAGGGTGATCTCGTGCGCTTCGAGGCCCGGCGACGTGGTGGCCGACTTCTTCTGTGGGTCTGGCACGTCCCTGGTCGCGGCGGAGTCTTTGGGCCGCTCGTGGATCGGGACCGACTCGTCGGGCGTGGCCATCGGGACGGCGCGCGACCGGTTGCTCAAGGTGGGCGGGTGTCGCTTCAGCCTTGAGGTCGTTTGATCGCCGAGAGCCGGCGGCGCGGTCGAGGCATTGCCCCCTCCAAGAGCCGCCCGAGTGGACGCGTGGGATAAAGCTTATTATTGTGAACTAGTTTCTAATAGCCTAGCACGTGCAAAGAAACACGTGGTGGCACCCCCCGTGTCCGAGAAAAACCTGACGATCGAGCTCAAGAAAGAGCTGCTCGACGCGTTCAACCTGCCGACGAAAGGATTGAAGCGTCGCGAGAACACGATCATGACGCGGGTCAGCCATGACGACCTCCAGGTGATGGAGGCACTCGTCGAACTGGGGATCTTCAAGAGCATCTCCGAGTCCGCGGCCTTCTTGATACACGATTCCATCAGCTCGAAGCAGAACTATTACCAGAAGATCCTCAAGATCTTCCGCGAGATCAAGAGCAAGAAGCTGGAGGCCGTCGCCACCCTCCTGGAGTCTGTGAAGGAGGAGAGGCTCCTGGTCGACGCTGAAACCAACGCGCTGGGGCCAAGGGATGTGGCTGGCAAGGCCGGCGAGGCCATCGCCGCCAGCGGCACCGATGAGCCGGTCGGGGAGGCCGGGGGACAGGCGGCTACCGAGGAAACCAAGGGATAGCCACATGTTTTTGGGAAAAAAAGCGCTGAAGGGCACCAAGGGCGTCTTCTCGTCGAAGGACGTCGAGAAGTACCTGCAGGACATCATGGACCTCGAGAAGGAGGTCAAGACGCGCGAGGTCATGGTGACCCGCCTCGAGACCCAGCTGTCGACGGTCACGCGCGAACTGAACCGGCTCCAGAAGCAGGCGGCCCGGCATGACGCGGCGATCCAGCAGCTGCGCGCGGAGAACGTGGATCTGAAGGCACGCCTCGAGGACTACGAGGGCAAGCACGGCGCTGCGGCCAAGGAGCAGAGGAGCGAGCTCGAGCGGCTCAAGGCCGAGCTGGCAAAGGCACCCGCCAGGGCAGAGTTCGAGGCGGCACGCGACGAGCGCGACAGGCTCGCTCGCGAGGTGCGGGACCTGCAGAAGGGCCTGGAGAACCGGGACGTCCAGATCCGGCGGCTGGATGAAGAAAATCTCAAGCTCAAGGACAAGGTCAAGTTCTTGAAGCAAGAAAGCGGGCCCTGAACGAGTGTCATCGAGATGGAACCAGACAAGAATTCTGTCCCTGAAAATGCAGATCCAGGGTTCGACACGAGCAAGTACGTCTCGATGGACGAGTACTTGCGCGATGTCACCGCGCTGAAGAACCTCCGGGTGAAGGTGCCCGCCTTCGTCTCCATCGGCGCGGCGGTCGGCTCGTTCAACATCTGGCTCATCCGGTTCATGGAGGTGGACAGCACGTTCGACTGGCTCCTCGCCCAGCCGGGCGCGGCCGCCTTCGCGATGGACCAGATCCTGGCCTGGCTGGCCGCCATCTTCGTGCTCATGATACCCGGCATCTGGATCGGGGTCTCTAAGCACAAGTACTACGCGTTCGCGTACTTTTCCGGGTTTTCCGCGGCAGGGATCGTTTTCATGGCCATGCCGGGGTATCTTGTGCCCGGGCTGTACGCGTTCCTGGTCTCGTTCCTTTTGCTCGTCATCGTGTACCTCGTCTTCTTCAAGATCTGGGCCGGCATGAAGCGGTCTGTCGCCCGCATGCAGGTCGAATGAATCTTGAAGGTGAAAAGAAGGGGAACAAGGCGAGGAATTACAGCATCATGAAGTTCCCGCCGTTCTTCCTCGCGGTCCTGGCGAGCCACGCGGTCTTCAAGGGAAAGATCTTTAACGTGAGCCACTTGGCGAGGAACTTGTTGATCTTCCCCGCGTCGTACAAGGCGTTGTACATCTGGACCAGGTCGAGGCACTCGGTGCAGAAGATGACCTTGGTATTACCATCGGCCCGCCGCTTGTCGAAGTAATCCTTCAGCTCCTCGCCTGCGCATGACCCGTTCACTATGAAAGGCCCTGGATGCTTGTCCAAATCGTCCGTGTTATGACCTTTTCCATACACCACTGCAAATGGCCTGAATTTCATTTTCTTGTCCAAGCCTTTTATGCCACCCTCGATCGATAGACAACCGGTTTTGCACACCTTCTCCGACCCTTTAAACATCGTCACGAGCGGGTGGAAATCGAGCTGGATCTTGTCGACGTCGTGGTCGAAGTTCACCTTATATTCTTCGATGATTTCCGGGCCTGGCAAGACCGCAATCTTCGCCGGGTCGTTTATACCGAGCCCTTTTTCCGCTGCCATCTTCAGATGTTTGACGCCTTGGATGCCGAGTATCTGCGCCCCTATCGTATCAACAGCGACTGGATCTTGTCCGCAGATTAGCAGACCCATCGGCTTCACGTATTCTTTCCTTATCATGGTCGGCCCGAAGTTCATCGCCGTCGTGCCGTCGATGATGTTGAAATCCGGCTTGAACATGCCCAGGATCTCGACGATTTTTTCGTCGATGAGGTTGTGATGGTAGACCTTTTCTTGGTCATACAGCAAGCCGTGCTGGTTCTTTATCGAAAGCGTCACGCCACACATTATATGTGCTTTCAACTTAGGCAAGTTTAAGTACGTGTTTTCTCCCTTGTGCTTGACCAGGTGCTCGTAGAGGATCTCCGGAACAGGAATCGGCTTGTCCAGTGCCACGCCCTTGAACTCGACCATGACGGGTTTTTGCTCGTCCAGGAACAACACGTTGACCCCGGCCTTTTTTATCCGCTTTGCGAGCTTGCCCGTCTCGAAGACGATCCTCGTGGGCAAGGTGACTGCCGAGTTGTCCATCACGTAAATGTTCTCCGCGGGTATCACCCCCTTCACGACCTCGACCACCGCCAGCAAGACCTCCGGATCGGTGATCGCATCCTTGCTCGCAGTCGTGCCGTTGATCTTGATGAACACTTTCCCCTTGCAGATCTTGCTCGCGCCGCCGAACCGGTCGAAGCATTCCTTCACGCTATCGACCATGCTTCCCTCTATGCGTTTGACGTACACCGTTGGATTGGCCATCTTCTCTCCTTCTCTCTATCAGTACCGGTTTCTTATTTGCCCTTGGCATTTAAAAACATTTTTTTTTGCTAGTGATAGGGCTTAGAACTGGTAAAAGAAAGAGGGAGAGGAAAGAGCAGTGGGTCTCTTCTATCCGAGCGAATCGAGCAGCGACTCGATGAGCTTCGGCGCGGCCTTGCTGTCCTTCTCCTTGAGGAGCTCGAGCTGGTCGACGACTTGCACGTTGGCCTGCGTCGCCTCGACGGCCTCCTTGAGCTCCTCCTCGACGACCTTGCCGAGCACCTCCTCGATGAACTCGCGGGGCAACTTCAGGAGGGAGAAGCAGATCGGGCACCGGTACACGTGCCTGACGCCGATGTTCGCGGTCTTGCTCCAGAATGCCCAGCACCTCTCGTGCATGACAGCGTTGCCACAAATGGAGCACTTGAAGAGCTTGTTCGAGTCCTCGACCTTCTTGAAGCAAGCCATGCATTTCGTGTCGCCGGGGGAGTCGACGATCTTGGGGTCCTCGGAGATGTTCTCGTAGAACGGGGCGTGCTTGTCCGGGATCTTGATCTCCTTCTCCTCCTCCCAGATGTCCGCCTCGTTGAACTTCTTGTCCGCCAGTTCTTCCATCACGGTCTCGAAGAGCTTTTTCGGCTTCGGGATGTAGACCAAATCGCCCCCCTTGCTCCACTTGATGATCTGGCGGATCTTCATCTCGTTCTCGTCCTCGTCGCCCTGCTTCACGTTGAGCCGGACGATGTCGATGTAGACGGGCATCTCCTTCGTGATGTCGAGCAGGTCCTGGACCATGAACTCCTTGGAAATGGGCTTCGTGTCCTGGTCGGTGAGGATGATGATGCGGAAGAACTTCTGGCCGACCTTCTTGAAGACCTCGATGAGGAACGTGAGGCTCATGAATATGACGTTCTCGATGGGGATGGCATTGATAGACTTCGGATCCTCGTCGATCAGCGAGAGCAAGTACTCGACCTTGAACGTGAAGTCCTCCAGGTACGACGGGTTGCCCCTGAACAGCACGAGGTTGAACCGGTCAGACTCGTCGATGGCATGCTTCTTCTCGAAGAACTTCTTGATGCCTTTCTTGACCAGCTTCCATTGCACGTTCTTTGGGTCGCAGTCGAGCGCCAGTATCGTGTCTTCCGAGCGCTCGGTGTTTGGGCGTACCATGCTCGTGATCTCCTTTCATCGTGAATGGATTACGTTTAATCCGACTTGGCGCGTGTGCCTGGTTCTTGGCGGGACGGGGCTCCCACGTGTCCCACGCGCGCTGGTACCTGGCAAGCCCTCCCCGGACGTGCGTGTGGAACATCGGAGGGGTTGTTATGCTTAGTAGAGGCGCGTTATTTATATAAAAGCTGATACCCACCGGTGCCGAACATCCCCCGGCCCGCCGCCGACGTGGTACCGCGGCACCTTTTTACCCGTTCATCCCTTTCCAGCCCTTTCGTCGCTCTTGCCCGCGTCGGCTTCCGGTTCGTCCTTGCGCTTGCTCTGCTTCTGCTTGAACGTGATGCCGGGGTTCACGAGCGGCCTGTCGTCCCGGCGCCGCTGCTGCCGGTTCTTGAACTGCATGCCCGGGTTGTACGGCGATGTCGCCATCGCTGGCCGCCCTTGGCCTTCCATCCGGCCCGGTCGCTCGGGCCGGCCCTGCCCCTCCCTCTGCGGCCCCCCGGAGCCCTGCCCGGCCGCCGGCAGCATCGTGGCCTTGATTGATAACTGCACACGCTTCCGGGATAGATCTATCTCTTTCACCATCACGTCCACGACGTCGCCGACGGAGATGACATCGTGCGGATTCTTCACGAACGTGTTGGAAAGCTCTGATATGTGGACTAATCCATTGTATTTTATGCCAATGTCGACGAACGCACCGAAATCGAGCACGTTACGCACGGTGCCCTTCAAGACCATGCCGACCCTGAGGTCCTCCGCGTTGAGCACGTCCTTCTTGAGGATGACCGGGGGGAGGTCGTCCCGCGGGTCGCGGCGCGGCTTCTTGAGCGCGTCGATGATGTCGGCGAGCGTCGCCTCGCCTGCGAGGGCGGAAAACCTCCTGATGACGGTGGGATCCGAGAGCTTGCGGTTGATCTCGGTTGCCTTTGCCGGGTCGCGCAAGTCGGCCGGCCTCGCGCCGATGGCATCGAGGATCTTCACGGCGACGTCATAGGACTCGGGATGGATGAACGTGGAATCGAGGGGGTTGTCGCCGTCGAGCACCTTCAAGAAGCCGATGGACTGCTCGTAGGTCTTCGTCCCCATGAACTTGACCTCCTTGATTTGCTCCCGGTTCTTGAACTGGCCTTCCGCCTCGCGTCTCGCCACGATCTCCTTGGCGACCCGGGAGTTGAGCCCACTCACCTGGCGCAATAGCTCGGCCGACGCGTTGTTCACGTTCACCCCGACCGTGTTCACGCAGTCTTCAACAACGCCTTCAAGCTTCTGGCCAAGTTCAGTCTGGTTCACGTCGTGCTGGTAGAGGCCCACGCCGATCGACTTCGGGTCTATCTTGATCAGCTCGGGCAGCGGGTCCTGCAGCCGCCGGGCGATGGAGACCGCGCTGCGGATGTTCACGTCGAGGTCGGGAAACTCCTCGCGGGCGATGTCCGACGCGGAATAGACGCTGGCACCGGCCTCGCTCACGATCGTGTATTCGATGGACGGCTCCTGTTGGACGAGCTCGGCGACGAGGGCCTCGGTCTCGCGGGATGCCGTGCCGTTCCCGATCGCGAACGTGAACGCCTTGTGCCTCCTCGCGAGCCCGAGCAAGGCCGCCTTGGCATCTTCAGCGCGGTTCTGCGGCGGGTGGGGGTAGACCGTCACCTTGTCGAGGAACTTGCCCGTCTCGTCGATCACGGCGACCTTGCAGCCGTTTCGGTAGCCAGGGTCGACGCCCACGATCCTCCTGCCCTTGAGGGGCTGCTGGAGCAGCAGCTTCTTCACGTTCTCGGCGAAGACCTTGACTCCGTGGCTCTTCGCGTCCTCGATCTTCTGCACCCACGACTCGCGCTTGATCGTCCGCGCGACCCTGGAGTACCCGTGCTCGATGGCCCTGTCCAGCTCGTCCTTGAAGATGCCCGCCTGGTTCTTGATGATGTCCGCCTTGAGGGCGGCGATGAACTCCGCGTCGTTAGTTGCCAGCTCCACGTCGAGGAATCCTTCGTTCTCGCCACGGTTGATGGCGAGGATCTGGTGCGGTTTCAGCATGCGTAGCTTCAATTTGAACGAGAGGTAGTCCTTGTACTTGTCCTTGCTGGTCTTCACGTGGCTGGTAGCCGGCTCGTCCTCTGCCCTCGTCGTGGCATCGCTGCCGTCCTCGTTGACCTCCGTGTCGGTGGGGGCGTCGATCGCCTTGCACTGCAGCTCGCTGTCAAGGTCGACTATGTCGCGCAGCGATTTGCGGATCTCGGCGTCCTCGGAGAGGTTCTCCGCGATGATTTCCATGGCCCCGTCCAGTGCGTCCTTCTCGTTGTTCACGCCCTTATCGGCATTCACGAACTGCTGGAGCATGGCCACCTTGTCGCCCTCCGCGGGCTGCTCGACGCGGACGATCTCGGCCAGCGGCTCGAGCCCGGCCTCCCGTGCTTTCTGCGCCTTGGTCAGCCGCCTCGGCTTGTACGGCAGGTAGAGGTCTTCGAGCTCGGTGAGCGTCTCGGCCGCCCTGATCTTCCGCTCCAACTCGGGCGTGAGCTTTCCTTGCTCCTGGACGCTGGCCAGGATCGTGGCCCGGCGCTCCTCGCGGTTCACGAGCGACGTGTGCTCGGATTGCAAGTCACGGAGCTGCACCTCGTCTAGCTCCCTCGTGATCTCTTTCCTATAACGAGATATAAAAGGGATCGTGTTGCCTTCCTTGAACAAGGCCATGGTGTTGTTGATTACATCGACGGATCGGCCAAACTTTTCTGCGAGCATCTTGATGATGATGCTCATCGTGTCCGGGGGAAGCGACATATTATAGGACATCCAAGCACGCATCGGAAAAAAACCATCATCAAGCGAACCTGGCGACGATCCCTTCACCCGGCAACCACGAGGAATTGAGCGTTCCGCTTGGGTGGAAGATGAGCTCGTGCACGAGGGGAACCTGGCGGGGCAGCGAGCGATCGCAGTCGATAAAACGTAGATCCGCGTTCTCGAAAACGACATCGATGGTTCTGCCGCGTGTCGGGATGTACTTGTACACCTCGATGTAGTAATAATATCCGACGACTTGTTTCGTGAACGTGAACGCGTGGTGGTGATCGGCGGGATCTCGATAGATTTCCCGAAGGATCGGGTCGAGCATGATGCGATGGCTCTCAGAAAACGCGATGACGGGATCCTCCGCGCACCGTGCTGGATCGAAAGCCATCAGCTGCCGGAACACGACGTTATCTACGCCCATACTGGCTGCCCAGTCGAGATACGTCGTGATCGCATCAACACAGTCGACGTCGCCACGAAGCAGCACGCATGACAGCCTGGGGCGCAAGCCCGTGTCACGCGTGAGTTCGATGACGTGGCGCAGGTCCAGGTTCGCGAGCGGCGCGTCCACTTGCATGATCGCCTGGTTCCGCGCCTCGTCAGCGTGCGCGCGGCTGATGTTCAGGTGCTCGAACCCGCCCGCCACGAGCTTCGGCACGAGGCCGTTCTCGAGCAATCCCGAGCCGTTGGTCGTGATCGTGCGCTTCCTGAACCCGTACTTCTGCACGAGGGAGATGATCCTCGGCAACCGCGGGTCGATGGATGGTTCCCCGCCCGTGATAGAGATCGAGGGGTCGAGCGGTCGCACGAGGCGGAGTGCCTTGCCCAGGGCGATAAAATACGCCTGATCGTCGATGCAACGTTTCACGTCGATGAGGCTCGACCCGCGGCTCGCTGGCCGCAGTTTTTCGACGCAGAATGAACAATTTCCGTTGCACGTCGCGGCGGAGTAGATCGAGCAATTGGCATTCCCGTAGACCTGGTACATCCTTCCATGCAGCGCCGGGGCATTCCACGGGATCGTGAACCCCACCGTCGACGTCCCCTCCACGGAAAACGCGGCTTGCTTGAGCTCGCGGAGCGCCGGATCGAACTTGGAATCCAAGATCCCGCTTTGGAGCCGCTCGTGCCTCGTGGTACTCGCCATTCACCCCAGCCTCCGCATGGCCTCGCTCCGGCCGATCAAGTCGATGCCCCACGCCGATCCATCGGGATTCACGGTGCACCAGTTCGTGCCGACGATGAACGGGTGCTCGGCATTCTCATCATTCGAGTTCCGCCCGTAGCGCTGCAAGAAGAACGAGTTCGTGGCGCCGCGGAGCCCGTGCTCGTCGATCGCCCTCTCGAGCGCCTCGTCGTGCCCGGCCGCCGGGTCGTTCCGCTTGCGCAAGTTGAAGATGAGGTCGATGCCCGTTCCCGCGGTGCACTTGAGCAGGAACGCTGCCTTCTCGAAGAGCAAGGGATCGTGCCCGAGCAAGTGGTGGTTCAGTGATACCTTGAGGGTCATGCGCGCGGGAAATCGCGAGAAAAATGACCGCAACGCGACTCGAGATGCATTCTCGTCTATTTTCTTGCCAGCGAGCTTGAACGGGAAGAGGGATCCATTCGTCGAAATGATGATCCTCGTGCAGCGTTCTTCATGCGAGAAATGCATCGTGAATTCCCCTATGTCGGGGTGCAAGAGCGGCTCGCCGCCCTCGAATTGCACCTGGTACTTGCCCTCGCGCGGCACGTGCGCGAGCACTTGTCCAAGCGTGATGAACGTCGTGCCCGTTGGCGCGGAATACGTCGAACAGAACGGGCAAGCCAGGTTGCACCGGTTCGTGACCGCCACGTACAGCCTGTAGTCTCGGCCGTCGAAGGGTGCGTCGAGCTTCGACGCGTCGGGGGGTCGTAAGTCGATAGTCATGGCCTCTCACGTGGTCGTGTCTAATCGTAGAACAGCGGGTAATCCGTCGTGAACGGTATCACCTTCCCCACGTCCCGGTCGCCGAGCGCGGGGTCGATTCTCACGGATAGCTTCGCGCCTTCGCCCAGGACGCGAAGTAACGCATCGTGCAAGTGCTCTTCCGTCGTGTTCTTGTCGAACGGGGCAAGCCGGGCGACGAGCAAGAACGCCCCGCTGCTGTCCTGGTGGAACGCGAACCGCGTCACCGGGAACCGCTGCAGCGCCGCCGTGATGTCGCGGTTGTTCACCCAATTGCCCTCGGTCGTGTGGTAGAGCACGGGCTGACGCCCTTCCAGGTCCAGGATCCGGGGCATCTTGTCGCCGCACTCGCAATCCTCCGTGAGGTCGATCCGGCCCCAATCGCCCGTCCGGTACCGGATCAGCGGGAAATACGCGTTGCGCCCGCCGGTCACGACGATCTCGCCGAGCTCCCCTGGCTTCACGGGGCGTCCATCCTTGTCGACGGCCTCGAGCAGGATATCGTGCGGGAGGACGTGATACCCGTGGCCGGCCTTGCAACCGTAGGCGATCGGCCCCGTCTCCGTGAGGCTGTAGAGGTCGATCACGGGGGCGCTGAACTTGGCGGAAAGGTGCTTGCGGATGGCGACCTTCAGTGCCACCGCGGTCGTGATGAGTGCCGCGGGGCGGAGGTGCTCCTTTGCCTCGTCACGCCCGGTCAACAGGTCGCCGAGGTGCGCGAGCTGGGAGAAGGAGAACGGGTCGCCCGTGAGGACGCGTGGCTTGATGTCGAGCAAGTACCTGACCGGATCCAGCGGGTCGCGCCATTCCGACTCCATTACGTTGATCTTGACGAACCCCGAGTTGTTCAAGGCCTGCAAGCGCGTGGCGAGCGTGACGGA
>JAFGBX010000041.1 GCA_016932935.1 Promethearchaeota archaeon
AGACGGCCGATGCCCTCATCAAGAAGCTGCCCATCCAGCCAGTCGAGCTCTGATCGGAATAACTGAACATTTCAACGAACGAGTGGACCATTATGCCCATCGCAGACATCACCACCCGCAAGATCGCCCAGTACCACTTGCTCTACAAGAAGATCTGCCGCAAATGCGGCGCCCTCAACCCGTTCACCGCCACGAAGTGCCGGCGGTGCCACAGCTACAACCTGCGCCAGAAGAAGCGCGAGACGAAGAAGTAAAGGGCCCCGCCCCTGGCTTCCCTCCCGCGCGCCCGTTGTTTCCCGCTCCATCGATCACGCGCCCGCGGGCATCTTCAAATACTTCCCCGGTCTGCCTGGTCATGGGAACCATGGCAAGCCAAGGTGGAGTCCCCGGCCCGTCGATGCCCGCACGTGCGGCCGCGTGGCTGGCGTTCTGCGCCATCGCGATCGCCGACGTCGCCCTGGTGTTCCCGGTATTGCTCATCCTCCAGCCGTACCTCTATGACTTGAACGCGCTCCTCGGCAGCGTGATTGGTTTGCGTATCAATTATATGCTGCTCTTCTCGGTGCTGGCTAGCCTTTTCGTCGCGTGGTTCCTCTTCGTGATCGTCCGGTGTAGGCAAAAGCTACGCCGGATCGCGTCGTCCTTCAAGCCAGGCCGTGCCGAGGTCGCCGCGTCGATCCTGATAATCGTGGCGTGGAACGCTTTCTACGTGGCCCTCGGTGCGGCGGCGGGTGGCGAGATGTTCATCGTCCTCAGGTTCATCGACGGCATCAGCCTGTACCTCTACATCGCCCTCAACGGCATAATGGTCGCCTGCATGCTCAAGGCCGTTCCCGCAATCCTTCGCTGCATCAAGGCCTTCAAGGGACTGTCCCGGAAGCCGCGCGTCGCCAACATCGTCTCCTTATCCGCCATCTTGACGGCCTACGCGGCTTGTTTCGCTCTGCCATTCGCTGCCGCGCCGACCACCATTTCCAGCGACCCGCTCCCGCCCAAGCCACTGCTCGTCGGCCACCGGGGTGCTTCGAACTATGCCCCCGAGAACACGATAGCGGCTGCCCAAGAGTCGCTCCAGTTCGGCGTCGTCGGCTGGGAAGTGGACGTGCAAGTGAGCCTCGATGGCGTCTTCTTCCTCATGCACGACGACGATTTGCGCCGCACCACCGACGTCGAGACGGTCTATCCAGGCCTGGCATCCGTCCTCGCTTGCGAGTTCAACTCCTCACAGATCCAGGCCCTGGACGCGGGGTCGTGGTTCGCCGACGACGACCCCTATGGCACGATCCTGGCTGGTGTCGTCCCCAGAGGCAAGGCCGAATCGTACCGGGGAACCGCGATCCCGACCTTGCAAGAGGCCATCAACTTCTCCGAGATGCACGGTTTGATCCTCGAGGTCGACTTCAAGTCGCCCCCGGCCGGCCATCCCCATCACGACACGGCCAGGAGCCAGATGATCGCGATGCTGAACGCCTCGTCCCTCGGGAAGAGGGCCTGGGTCTACACGGCGTCGGCCAGTGCCGAGAACTTGAGCCGGCTCTGCACGAGATCCTGCTCCGTCGAGTCGATCATCGCGAACGGTTACGACGGCGTGAACCTGGGCCTCGCCGTCCCGAACGCGCAGCTCGCCGAGTACTACGCCCGCGGCATCCCGACCGTCGTGTACACGGTGGACAGCGTGGAGATCTATTCCGCGCTCTGGACGCTCGGCGTGATGTACGTCAAGACGAACCGCCCCTGGCTCTTCACGGGGCTCGAACAGCCCGTCCCGCGCATGGATCACGCGCAGTACGCGGCGTTCTGGCTGTCGTTCTTCGCTGCCGGTGGCGGTGCGGTGGTATTCGCCTTGATATTACGCCAAAAGAAGATTTTCCCGAGTAATAAGAACGATAGCTAAGAAGAAAAAAGGAAGAGTAATCACACGGAAACACCGACGAGCAAGCCGATGCCGTACGACGCAAGGAACGCCAGCGTGCCGGCGATGAGCATCTCGAGCCCCGACTTGATCCAGTTCTGCCCGGTCACGACCTTCTTGAGCGCGCCGACGAGGAACAGGCCAAAGAACGTCACGAAGGTGGCGACCCAGAACAGCGTCTCCCCCCCGAGGAACTGGAGGACCATGTACGGCAGGGTCGGGAACATGGCGCCGCCCATGAACGACACGAAGATGATGATGACCCCCTTGAGCTCGCTCTCCTGCTCGATCTCGGCCGTGCCCAGTTCCTCGATGACCATCTCCTTGACCCACAGCTCGGGATCCTTCGTGATCGTGGCGACGATCTGGTCGAGGACCTCCCCCGAGAACCCCTTCTTCGTGTAGATGTGGCGGATCTCCTCCCGCTCGATGTCGGGGCAGAGCTTGACCTCGAGGCGCTCCTTGTGTATCTCGCTCTCGATGTAGTTCCGCGCGCTCTTCGAGCTGAGGTACTCGCCCGCGGCCATGCTCAGCGCCCCGGCGATCGTCGCTGCGAGTAGCGTGATGAGGATCTGCTGTGGCCCGACTCGCGCACCCGCGATGCCCGCGAGCAAGGCGAAGATGGACACGATGCCGTCGTTCATCCCGAACACGATCTCCCGGATGATGCCCCCGCCTTGCACGTGGTACTTCTCCGCGTACGCCATGCTACCTCGGCACCTCCTTGTAGAAGCGGGCGTCGTGCTTGCAGACGGGGCACACGCCCTCGGTCATTACTCCCTCGTGCAAGTTCCCGCATGCCAGGCACACGTAGAACGTCACGCCCGCGTAGTCCTTCCCCGCTGCCACCTGGTCGACTGCCTCCTTCAAGACCATGGCATGCGTCTTCTCGGTGCCGAGCGCCCACTCGAAGCTGAGCCGGGTGACCTCGTCCTCCACCTTCTTGCTCCGCTTCAAGCCCTTGATGAAGCCGGGATACATCTCTTCCGCCTCGTACGTCTCGCCGTCGAGCGCCGCCCTCAGGTTCTCAAGCGTCGATTTCTTTTGGATCGGCTCGTCCACGGGGGTGAACGGCTCCCCGAGGGCGCGCTTGTGGTTCTCGAGATGCACGTTCTCGCCGGCCACGAGCGCCCTGAACAGGTAGGCTGCGTTCGGCATCTTCTCCTGCTCGGCAACTTTTGCGAACTCCGTGTACCGCCGTATGGCGTTGTGTTCGCCGTTGATTGCTTCCTTGAGGATCTCTTGCCTCGACATGGTCCGATCCATTGAACCGGGCTTAAATAAAGGCAACGCATTGCCGGCATGCGCCCGCGGAGGGGCCGAAAAAAGCGGGGATCAATAGCCATCTTTCATTCGATGCCGATGCTCGCGAGCAGCGCCTTCGGCGAGGGCCGGTGCGACTTGATGCTGATCTCGTCCGGCTTGTGGCCGAAGGCGAGGGCGAGGAGGTCGGTGAGGTAGAGCACGGGGAACTCGTAGGTCTCCCCGAACACTTTCTTCACGTCGCGCTGGGCGTTCTCGAGCCGCTGGTAGCAGCTGGGGCACACGACCATGATGCAGTTCGCGCCGGCCTGCTGGATGCTCTTGTACTTGCGCTGGTTCATCTTCACGGCGATCTCGGGGTCGGCCATGTTGACGCCCGTCCCGCAGCAGAGCATCTTCTCCGTGTACTCGACCGACTCGGCGCCGAGCGCCCGCACGATCTCGTCGAGCTTCGTGGGGAAGAACGGGTCGTCGAGCTGGTGGAGCTCGCTGGGGCGGATGAAGTGGCACCCGTAGTGGACGGCGACCTTGAGTCCGACGAGCGGCTTCTTGACGAGCGCCTTGACCGTCTCCAGGCCGACCTCCTCGTGGAGGACGTGGGCGAAGTGGCGCACGGTCTGGACCGTGCCCTTGAACGAGCGGTTGACCTTCGCGAGCGACTCGTTCACCCCCGCCTTCATGTAGGCGTCGTGCTTCATGACGTGGTTCGCGTGCTTGAGCGACAGGACGCAACCGCTGCACAGGCCCATGATGTCCGTCGCCTTCATGTCCTCGGCGATCGTTACGTTGCGCGTGCTCAGCGTGATCCATGTCCGCTCGCTCACGCCGCGGATGCCGATCGGGTCGGGGCAGCACGCCGCGCCCTTCATCGGCCTCAAGTTGATGTTGAGATCCTTGCACACGACCTTCGCGGACTTCTCGACGAAGGGAAGGCGCGCGGGGATGACACAGCCGAGGAACAGGGCCTTCTCGATAGGGGGGAGCTTCACTCCCGCCGATGGCTTCGATGCTTCGGTCATCTTCGTTCCTCCTCCCTACTCCGACGGCTTCGGGGCCGGCGCCGCGGCCGACTTCTCGGCCTTGAACTTGTCGACGATCTCCTTCATGCCGGTCGCCTCCATGAGCGTCTGCAACTCCTGCACGGGGATCACGATGTTCTCCTCGAGGTTCTGCTCTAGCCCCAGCTCCTTCCGGGCCCGGATCATCGGCGCCATGTACGGGACGGCGACCCCGTTGTCGAAGACCGCCGTCGACTGGGCCTTGTACGCGTCGGGGACGAAGCCCTCCTTGACGGCGAGGTTCTTGAGGACGTAGAAGATCTCTGTCAACTCGACCTTCTGGGGGCACGACTCGTCGCACGTGTCGCATAAAGTGCATTGCCAGAGGACTGGATCCTTGATGAGCTTGTCCTTCATGCCGAGTAGTGATTTCTCGATGATCCGGCGCGGGTTATACTTCCCGTTGGTCTCCTTGGCAACTGGACAGCCGCCTGAGCACGTACCGCACTGGTAGCAGTAGGTGAGCGACAGCGCGCCGTGCATCTTCAAGAGCTTGTTCCGGAAGTCGAAATCGATCGTCGATGCCATGTGAATGTCCTTCCTTGCGATTGGGGGGGTGCCAGTGATGCCCGATTAACGCAACGCTTCTCGCGTCATGTCACCCTATTCGTCGAGAAAATTAAATCGTTACTCCTACACTTCAAAAACGGGAAAACTTGTTTCCGCTGCCCCTGGCGCCTGGCGAGAACGAGCGCCCCGGTGCGCCTTTGGTGCCGTGAGGCGCCACCTCTTTGAGAGGCCGTCCCCTCTAGCACCCATGGGATCCCAGACCATCACCATCGAGTCGCCCCTCGACCGTGCCGTCTACCAGCGCGGCACCAGCGGCCTCGCCCGTATCCGCGTCGCCGGTGTGGTCAAGGGCATCTCGAAGCCGGGTAACCACCGCCTCACGCTCGAGGCGACCGACCCCCGTGGGAAAGCGGGCCCGTGGGTGCCACTCCGCTTCGTGGGGAACCGGGGCCGGTTCGCTGGCTCGGTGACGCTCCCATCGGGAGGCTGGTTCCGGTTCCGCGTGGATCTGCGAGACGCCAGCGGGGTGATCTCGTGTTCAGCGGCGGTCGACCACGTTGGTGTGGGGGAGGTGTTCATCACGGCTGGGCAGTCAAACGCCGCTAACAGCGGCATGGCCCGCATGTTCCCGAGCAGTGGTCTCGTCTCTGCTCGGACGAAGTATGGCTGGGTCGAGGCCAACGACCCGCAGCCGGTCGCGACGAACGATGGCGGGAGCCCGTGGCCGGCCATGGCCGACGCCCTGGTCGAGGCGCTGCGCGTCCCCGTCGGCATCGTGTCGGTCGGGGTCGGCGGCACAGCGGTCTCGACGTGGGTGCCCGGGGGGGCGAGTGAAGCCCGCGCGCCGCCCCCGGCGGCCAGGTTGCTCGCGTGGCTCGTCAAGCTGTTGAGGCTCGAATGGGACAGGTGGCCGTGGCTGGCGCGGCTCCGCCCCAAGCAGGAAAACTTTTCGAGGCTGGAATGGGCGGTGCGGGTGGTCGGCAAGCGCGGTGCCAGGGCGATCCTCTGGCACCAGGGCGAGTCCGACTCGGTGAACCGCACGAGCACGCAAACCTACGCCGCGCGCCTCAAGGCGGTGATCGCCGGCTCCCGAGCCGCCGCGGGCTGGGACATCCCGTGGCTCGTCGCCCGCGCGAGCTTCCACACGGCGCCGCGCACCGGGGACATGCAGGCCGTCGCCGATGGACAAGGCCGCGTCGTCGACAACGTGAGCATCTTTCACGGCCCGACCACGGACGACATGCTTGGCGATCGATGGCGTGCCCCGGACCTGGTCCATTTCAACGGGGCGGGGCTCGCCGAGCACGGCCGGCGCTGGGCCCGGTCCATCCTCGAGGCGTTCTTCAAGGGATCGTAGCCATTCTTACGAGTCAGGCTTGGTAAGCATGGTGAGGACGTACCGCCCGTCCTTCTCATGAAACGCCACGTTCTTCCTCTCCAGGAGCCCGGCCAGCGCGATCATGACCTGGGCCTTCTCGTGGCCCATGTCGGCGAGATCCTCGGCGATCTTGCCTTCCGTGGCACCTTCCTCGCTGGTGAGGAGGTAGAGGAGGATCTTCGTGGGGAGGTCGGACGCGAGCTCCATGATCCCCCGGATCTGGATGCTCGTGTCCAGCGCCCGCTCCTTCAGCTGCTGGATCTCGTTGGCGAAGTTGAGGAGCACGACCTCGGTGGCTGGGATCTCGGCCTGAACGAGCGAGAAGGCCTGCTGCAACCGCCTCGTGATCCCCTCCTCCTCCGCGTGTGGCAGCACGAACTCTGCTAACTGTTCGAGGAATTTAACGAAGTTGGCGGGAACCTCGTTTGGCAGGAGCGCGAGGGCGATGGCCCTCATCAAGGCCTCGTTGTAAAACGACACCGCCTTGAACCCTTTCTCCTCGACCACGATCCACGGGGATTCCTTGTTGAACGAGTGCGCGACGTCGATGGTCTGGACGTTGTTCATGTTGATGTCCACATCGTCGGGATACTTGCAAGTGATGATGGCACCTTCAAGGTTGTCCCACGATATGATGAACAGCGCCGCCGGCAAGAGGATCGACCCGTGAATGGAAGCCCCAGATTGAACGGTTTTTCCCGATGTACCTACGTAGTGCAAGTATATCTAATCTTACAAAGTGGGGAAAGAGGAGCGGGGATCGCGCCGGGGCGCTAGATGCGGCGTGTAAATCACGCGTCGACGTCGATCTCGCGCTTGCCTTCCCCGTCCATCGTGACGGTAACGAGCACGACGTGTTTCTGCTGGTCGACCTCGACCTGGCCGTCCGGGGCCTTGATCTTGGGAACCTTCTTCGCGAACGAGAACAAGACGGGCACCACCTCGCCGGGCACGCCCTCGACGTGCACGACCGCGGACTTCCAGTCGTCGTCGACATCCACCGCCGGGAACTGCTTCGCTGAACACGTGACGAACTTGGTCGGGTTACCCGCCATGTGGACGCCATCGATGATCTCCGGGCAGAGCACGACGAGTTCCTGCCCCTCATAGGGCAGGTCTATCGCAATCTTGGTGGCCGGGGTCTCCAGCGGGAGGAACTCTTGCTTCCCGAACAGGAACGCCGCGTACTGCCCCTTGATCGCGAGCTCCTCCTGGGATAGCGATTTGTCCTTGACCCTCGACGGCCAGAGGTTCGAGACGTGGAGGTAGTGCCACGTGAAGCTCTCCTTCTTGCTGAACGTCGACGTGACGTAGTACTTCGCGTGCTGCTTGAACATGAGGTCGACGGGAGTGGCGGGCTTGTCGGGCTTGAGGAGGAGGCCGTCCGAACGGCACGTCTTCATGATGAGGCCGACGTCTTCGTTGCCGATCTTGTCGCTGGGCGCCACGGGGCCGCCTGACAGCGCGGCCGCCAGGCATTCCATCTCCGGCCGCTTCTCCCGGTAGAACCAGTAGACCTTCTCGTCGGAGCTGAAGAACGTGTCCTTGTGCGGCCAGATGCCGACCGCGTGGCACAGCATCGACGTGGCCGTGAAGTGCGGCATGTACCACCGGCGCGGCTGCATGCCGTTGTGGTCGTCGCTCGCGCGGGCCTGGAGCACGTTCGGCAGCTTGACCGCCTGCACCATGAACGACGACGGCGCCATGCAGTACTGGAGGGTCATGCCGTGCTTCTCGGCACCTCTGGCCATGTTCGTGGTCCATGCCTCGGCGAAGTCGTAGTCGTGCTTCATGGGGCGGATGTTCTCGTACTGGTAGTTGAGCCAGTCCTGCAAGTAGCAACGCAGGCCCCACTCGCGCGATGCCTTGAAGAGGTCGTCCCAGAAGTCCTGCTTGCGGGGCGCGGCGAACAAGGGAAGGCCGAGTGTCCTCCACGACCCCTTCTGGACGTAGAAGTCGTACTCCTTGACGTAATGTGACTTGGGCGAGAACCAGCGCGAGTGGCACATAAGCGGGAGCTTGTCCAGCTTCTCCCAGACGTACTTGAGCCCGTGCGGGAAGATGTCGGGCTTCGGGGGCTCGCCCCAGTGCATCGCCGAGCCGGAGACGAAGATCTTGATGATCGCCGGCAGCTTCTCGTAGGACTTGGGGTACCACCACGAGTCGAGCTCGTAGTACCCGTAGGGGAGGCCGACCCGCTTGTGCCGCTCGCGCACGGCGATCATCGTGTCCTCGTAGTTCTTCCCCTTCTCCGTGTTGTAGTAATAGTAGGCCCCGTTGTCGGTGTTGTACCCGAGCATGGCGGTGATGGGGTTGCTGTACGGGTCGCGTATCTGGCCGCCACCCGTCGCAGCGTGGCGTTTCCTTACCAGCGCGCCCCAGTCCTCCACGATCTTGTTGATGCCCTTGCCGAACAGGACGACCGACTCGAGCGCGAACCCCTCCGGCGTCCTCTCGACGGTGCCAGCCAGGGCGGCGCTCATGGCCCTCGATGCCTTGAACCGCCGGATGCCCGTCACGAGGAACCGGTCGAGCGACGAGAAGGCGAACGCGTTGAGCTCGTCGTCGTACATGACCACGGGCGCGAGCGTGAACTTGAAGTCGGTGCGGGGCGGGGCGAACTTCGTGCTCGCCCACGTGAGCACGTGCTCGCAGCTACCCTGGAGGCCGAACAGGGGGTACTCGATGGCGGGCTCGGCGAACTTCCCCTTCGAAGCGAGCTGGCACTCCCACGGGATGACCAGCTTGAAGTGCACGAACGGCGCGTCGACGCCACGCGAGACCTTCCCGACCACCCGCTTGCCCGTGTCACCCACCGCCCACGTGATGGCCGTCTCGAGCACCTTGCCGAGCTCGGACGACGCGGGCACGTCCTCCTCGATGCCCTCGACGACGAGCCGGTTCTTCTGGCTCTTCGATCGGGGGGTATACACGCGCCCGCCCAGCTTGACGCGCGGCATGCACCCCTTCAAGAACTTCTCCTCGCCGAACTTGATGTCGACGAGGCCCGTGTCGGCATACAGAACCATCTCGGGCCTGTCGAACTGGACGTAGGCGATGGGGGGCTTTTGCTTGCGCGTGTCGCGGCCGGGCAAGAACGTGGGCGTCCTCTTCCCGTTCAAGGCAGCCCAGATGAAACACGTTAGCGTGAAGTAGAGGGACGATCCCATGGGGGATACACCGCTGATGCTACCTATTAGGGCCGAAAGAAAAAAAGGAGTTCCGCTCAGCCTGGTGGCCAGAAGAACGCCTTGGCCTTCAACCGCTCATCGGGCGGGAACATAACCTTCTTGTACGCTCCGCCTTCCTCGGCGAGGTCGGCAGGCGACACCCACCACTTCGACCGCTTCAACTCTTCCTCGGCCGGGATCCACTCGGCCCATTCCGCGGGCAGCCAGCGCTTCTCGTAGAAGAGCATGAGCCGGGTGAGGTACTCGAGCTTGTCGTCGTCCTCGATCCAGTTGGCCATCGGGTCGTGCCGCATGGCATCGACGCAGAGGCCCGGGTCGCTGCCGAGCGCCGCGTTGACCGTGTAGCGCTGCTGCTCCGCGTGGGGCCGGACGAGCGCCGCGACCTCCCCGGGCAGGTGTATCGTCTTAACGGGCAGTATCGTGCCGTCCTTGAAGTATCCGGGTATCTCGACGACGCAGTCGTCGGGAAGCTCGGGCACGATCTTCGGGTAACCAGGGTGCACGTTCGGCAGGTTCACGACGTGCGGCCGGTTCGCGGGGTGGTTCTCCCGCCAGTCGAGCGTCATCTCCATGGCCCGCTCGCCGATGGCCCGCGGGCCAGGCACGCCCGCCTCGCCGCTCGCCATCCGCTCGAAGGTGGCGTAGCGGCTGCGGCGATCCCGGTCGAGGGCACCGACGTCCCGGACGACGGGGAACCTCCAGAACGGCGATTGGGTCTCGTAATTGAAGTAGTTGTAGTAGTCCGTCATGAACTCGGCGACGTAGCGGCTACCAGGGTATGGGAACCAGCCATAGCGGTTTAGCAGGTGGAAATTGAAACCATGGCCCAGCCAGCGCAGCGTCAAGAACCTCGTCGACTTGCCGAGTGCCTTGGCCTTATCGCGAAGGGCCGGGTAGTAGTCCTTGCCCTTGACCTCGAACCTGGTGAACCAGGCGAAGTGGTTGATGCCCGCGTATTCCATGTGGTTGAGCAGCGTCTTGAAGGGGCGCACGAACCGTCCCTTGCCGGCGAGGAACGCCCAGAGCACCGCACCGCCGCCGAAGAGCTCGTGGCACAGGCCGACATACTGCACGCCGGGGGCCGCCGTGCGCGCGGCCATCGTGATGGAACCCTGGGGGTTCGTGTAGTTGAGCAACGGGGCCTTCGGGCACAGCTCGGCCATGTCGCTGGCGATGCCCGCGGCGACGTGGTCCGTGCGGAAGGAGCGCAACAACCCGCCGGGGCCGAGCGTGTCGCCCGTGTTCTGCGGGATGCCGAACTTGAGCGGGAGGTAGATGTCGTACCACTCGGCCTCCTGCATGCCGACCGAGATGCTCTTGTAGACGAAGCTGGCGTTCTCGAGTGCCTCACGGCGGTCGGTCGACTTCGTCACGACGATATCGCCGGAACCGTATCGCTTCTTGCGCGACGCCTTCTCCACCATGCGGGCGAGGATCTTGTGCATTATGCCGAGGCTGCGCTCGTCGACGTCGCAGAGGGCGACCTCCATGGGGAGCAATTCCTTCGCGTTCACGATGTTCCGGAAGAACCCGATCGAGAACCGGAAGCTGCCGGCGCCGATGTAGGCGAGCTTGAACCGTTCGGTCATGTTTTACACCTTGGATCCTCATGGACGGGGGTCGAGCGCATCGAGCCCGCCCGTGAGCCACGCGAGGTCGAACCGGGCGAGGTGGATCGTGCCGCGGTAGTCGAGGGGCCCTGCCTCGACCAGGAGGGCGACGGTCTCGTTGTCCCCGAGCACGACCAGCTGACCGTAGGCGCTCGGCCCCGGGTACACCTCCCTGGCCACGGGCCAGGTGCGGCCGTCGTCGTAGGATAGCCGCACTGTGTAATGCGCCCGGACGTGCCGGTCGGTGCCGCAGTACAGCACCCGGCCGGTGTAATAGGTCACGTTGTCGGTCATGCGGTACACGCCGGCCATGCAAGGCACGTCGGGCAAGGCGGGATCCTCGCGCGCGGGGCCCCACGTCTCACCGCCGTCGGCCGACCACGCGACCTTCCGGAACTTGCCGGAGCGCATGTTCAGGCACAGCGAGCCGTTCAGCCCCTC
>JAFGBX010000339.1 GCA_016932935.1 Promethearchaeota archaeon
CAAGTACTACAAGGAGCTGCCACAAGAAGAGGCCGCGAAGGCCGTCATGCGCGGCCTGCTCGCCATGAACCGCAAGGAGGACGAGACCGTCCTCATCTGCTCGGGCTCGATCTTCGAGAAGGCCCGGGAGGCCCTCGACACCGCGAACATCAAGCACGAGCCCCTCAAGGTCGAAGGCAAGCTCCAGGCTGCCGTCGAGGACGAGTACATCAAGGGCGTCGAGGCCCTCGGCATCCACAACAAGGCCTTGAAGGTCGACGAGAGCGAGAAGGACAAGGGCTACCGCAAGCGGTACTTCATCCTGCTCAATTGGGCCAAGAAGCGCCCGCAAGAGCGGGAGAAGTACGTGAAGAACGGCCTGAACTTCTGGCAGTACGCGAAGGATCAAGGCCAGCCCATCCCGGGCGGCTGGAAGAAAGCCCGAAAGGAGTTCGAGGAGAGGCTCGAGGGCATCCTGCGCGACAACGCGGGTAACGGCTTCAACTGGGACAAGCTCCGCGGCCTCCTCAGGAATAAATTCTCCGAAAAGGAGCTCTGGGTGAGCCCCTTCGTCACGCCAGATCCGGGCGGCGTGCAACACATCAAGGAGAACCAGTCCGCGATGCGCATGCAGGCGTACAACCACCTCCTCCAGCAGGTCTACGTGTTCGTCGGCAAGGGGTTCAACGAGACGCCGGGCGACGCCGTGTGGAAGGCGGTCATGTGGAAGGAGGACGACCACGCAGTGAACGGCATCGTCTTCTACGTCGCGAAGGACGACCAGTACCGCCAGAACCTCAAGTGGCTCAACTTCCTTCGGCCGCTGATACCGAAGCTACTCGGCGGCCACGTGCGGTTCGGCTTCAAGCCGTTCTGACGGGAACCGACCACATCATCGCGATAAGAACGAGCGCGAAAAACGAACCCGCGAGATCCTTAGGTCGTCTTGCATCGACCGCGTCGCCGCTTGGCTGGCGACGACGATCGACGCCCCGTGGCTAGAAAAATACCGTCGCAAGTACTCGAACCCGAACCGGGTCAACCGGTCCTTGAACGACACCACGACCGTTTGTACCTGTCCTGTCTCCACTAATAACGGTTCACAAAGACAAGGGAAAGTGGAAGGCCATCGAACAGGAGATAGGCTCGATAGGGAACTTCAAGCCTAAATGGAATACGAAGTAACACGAACCTGGACATCCTTGAAATGGTTTGGATTCCTCGTGACGATGGCGCTGGCATTCGCCGTCTCGGCGGTGACTGCAATAATCGCATCGGCGGGATTGATCACGAACCCTTTGGCCAAGAATTCACCCCGGAACATTCCCGCCTTATTAAGCAGCCTGTCAGTGATGGCTAACGGGCGAAACTGTGACATGACCTTTTCATATTTCTCCATTATTCGGGGAAACTTCTCTACTCCCAATCGGGAGAGAGAATGCCCCAATCCCGCATAGATCTCCTCGAGAGAGATTGATGAGATGCAGATTTCTTCCTCTTTCAATTCATCGAGAATTCGTTTAACACCTTCCTTCCCCCGGGCGATATCGATGATGACCGTGGTGTCTGCAACGATCATGGCCTACACCTTCATCCCTTTGATTCTCTTGCTTGACGATGAGGTGGCTGCTTGCTTGGCCGCCTCCAATGAATTATCGACGATATCAAGATCTTCAGGGGATTCATCGCTTAAAATCCCATAAAAACGCAATGGATCCCTTTTCTGCCCGTTTGCAAGTCGCATGATGATTTCAGAAAAACTTTCATCGCCATGGCGTAGTTTTATGAGAGTATCATATACGTCCTGGGTGATCGAAATGTTTTTTGATCCCATTTCTGTTCACTATCCCAGGATATGTGTACCCATATGAGCACATATACTTTTGTGAACGTATTACCACGTCACTCTTTCGAAGGTTTATAGTCATACTTGGCCTCCTTGAGCCACGGCGCGCCCTTGACCGGCGGGCCTGCGGGTTTCTTGTACAGGGCCGTCCGCTTGAGCTCCATAAGTTCCCGTATCTGCTGGTGCGCGGTCTCGTGCGGGATTCGGAACCTGCCGTGCGTGCCGAGCTTGCGGGCGAGGTCGCACGATTTCTCGAGTAGAGAACCCTTGGACGGGTTCGCCGGCGTCATGCTCTATCACTGCCCCGTGATCTTCAAGACCACCTCGGAAGCGATGCCGTCCATCAAATGGAACCACGCGTCCTCGTACTGCAGCGGGGTGCCGGCGAGCCGCCCCATCTCCTTCAGCACGTAGATGTTCACCATCATCGAGAAGTCTGGGCCGAAGTCCGCGGACACGATCCGGTTGATCTGGTCGACCGTGGGTGGCTCGGCGGTCATGTTCATCGCGTAGACGGTCTTCCGGATCTCGTCGAGTACCTGCTTGTATGCCACGTCCTGCCAGAACTCCCGCAGCGTGGCGATGACCATCGTGAACTTCATGCGGTTGTCCATCACGAGGAGCTGCTGCTCGCCGAACGATGCCAGCTTGTCGTCGAAGGCCTTGCGGGGTACCTTGAACTTGGCAGACAAGTACTCGATGTACTTGTCCATCTGCTCGCTGAGCACGTATTGCACGCCTTCTAGGATCGCGTTCTTGACGCGTAGATACGTGAACTTCGTGCCGGGGATGCGGACGGATTCCTTCTTCTGCCGGTTCAGGATCGTGAAGTCGTCGGAGATGAACTGCTGGCTGAGGACGGCGTCGAGCGCCTCCGCGAGCATCCCCCTCGTGAGAAGGGTCATTGGCGTTCTGGTGTGTTGTTATGAGGAGATCGCCCTTCGTGAATAAAGGCATTTTCTTGGGGGCAAGGCTCGTGGAACACGCCCGTCATCTCGGAAGTCCTTCCGAGAAGCAGCGAGCCAGATCGCTGGTAGTTTCTTGAGTACCCGAGCCCACTTCCTTCCACTCGCTCCCTTTTTTTTCCGCACCGACTTTATATATACCAGGCGTTTTCACGGTCACGCACGCCATCACAGAAGATAAAGGTGCTGTCTCAATCGTGAAAATGCAGGTGCATTTGGATTTTATTGCTAATTTTGCCTTTTCATAGATTAAATTAATAATTCATATTGAATCTTGATCTGAGGACGCACGTTGGCAAGTATGGTGATTTTAACAAGCATTGCCTTGTCCAGGAAAAGAAAGCCTTGTTTGTAAAACAAACCGGAACATCAATGGCCCTAATTTTCCCTACCCACATAGTACCATTTCTTCATGTCATCCTTTTTTGCGACACCGCGCCAGTCGTTATCGATGCATCATGGTGCAGATGGAGGAAAAACACGGGGATTTAGCTCAATCCTTCAAGGATCCACCGAACGAGTTCCGCATGATGCCGTTCTGGTTCTGGAACCACGAGATGGTCGAGAAGGAGGTCACGCGCCAGGTTCAAGACCACCATGACCACGGCATCGGCGGCGAGTTCATCCACCCGCGACACGGCAGGCTCACGCCCTACATGGGCCGCCGGTGGCTCGAGAACGTCGAGGCGGCGGCCGACAAGTGCTTGGAACTCGGCATGCCTTGCTTCCTCTACGACGAGGACAACTGGCCGAGCGGCCCCGCAGGCGGCTACATCACGGGGCCCTACCACAAGGAGAACAGGGGGAAGTACCTCGCCATGTTCGACGAGGAGGTCTTCGAGGGCGGTAAAAAGGTCGAATACAAGCTCGACTTCGAGCAGATCTCGCCGGAGACGGAGTTCGTCGCGGCGATCGCGGTGCCGAACCCGGTCGAGTACCCGGACTTCTCCAAGGTCATCGATAAGCAAAAAGACGTCACGGCGAACGTGAAAGGCGACGTGTTCGAGTGGGACGTGCCGGCGGGCGAGTGGTGCGTGCTCTTCTTCGCCATGATCGTGAACCCGGCCGACTCGAACCTGAACGGCTACATCGATATCCTGCGCAAGGAGACCGTCAAGGAATTCATCGACTTCACGCACAGGAAGTACGCGGAATACTTCATCGAGCGGGGAAAGAAGGACTACCTAGGCACGGTCGTCCCCGGCATCTTCACCGACGAGCCGAGCATGTCGCACATGAGCGTCATGGGCGTCAACATGTTGCCGTGGGTCACGTACACCCCCGAGATGCCCGCGCGTTTCCAGCAGATGTTCGGGTACCCGTTCAATCAAATCCTTGCGTCGCTCGTCCACGACACCGGCGCCGTCTCCGCGAAGCACCGCTGCAACTATTGGGCGTGCACGATCGACTTGTATGTCAACGCGTTCTACAAGCAGATCTACGACTTCTGCGACACGATCAACTGGCGGGCCACCGGCCACATCAACGCCGAGGGCTCCTTCCCGTCGCACATCAAGAACCACGGCGACTTCTTCAAGGTCTTCCAGTACATGCACTACGGGGGCGTCGACCAGCTCACGGAGGACGTGCGTCCCGACCACATCGAGGACATCTGGAACCTCGACAAGAACCCGTACACGGGCATGGCGAACGAGATGCTCCTCGCGAGCAAGTTCGCCAGCAGCGCCGCCCACTTGCTCGGCAAGCCCCGCGTGCTCGTCGAGGCTTACGGCACCTCGTCGTGGGACATCACGATGGCCAGCGCAAAGCGCATCACGGACTACCTCGTCGCCACGGGCTGCGACCTGTTCGTCCCGCACTCGTTCAACATCTCCGAGGACACCTACCGGAAGGGCGACCACCCTGCCGCGTTCAACTACCAGCCGTACTACCCCCACTGGAAGCGCCTCGCCGACCACTGCGGGCGCCTGTGCACGGTCTTGAACGCGCACTCGGGAACCCTCAATGCCGACGTCTTGATGTTCTACCCCGTGAAGTCGTTCCACGCGGAGATGATGCCCACCACGTCGAACATGGCGGAGGCCATCGGCCACTTCATGACGCACAACGCGGACTGCATCTTCCGCCAGCAACTCGACTTCGAGATCGCCTCGGAGGAGATGGTACGGGGCGGCTCGATTGCCGGCAACGAGATCAAGATCAACGACCAGTCGTTCAAGGTACTGCTGCTCGGCGCCACGACGTGTATGAACATAGAGACCGCCCGGTTCGTGAAGCGGTTCTATGACGCGGGCGGAAAGATACTGGCTTCCTACAGCCTGCCTTACAAGGAGGAGAGCACGGGCGAGTCGTCGGAGGTGGCCGGCATCTTCAAGGACATCTTCGGCGTGGATCCGGTAGCCCTCGCAGCGGAGGTCAACGGGAACGGGATCAAGGCGATCGAGGCCGTGGAGCACGAGAACCAGGCTGGCGGGCACGCGATCCTCATCAAGACGCCCGCGAACAAGCAGCCGTTCACGGGGCCTTATTATCCCCTGTTCGAGCAGTGCTGCCGCAAGCTCTTGCCCCTCGGCGCCCGCCGCGCGGTCGCCTGGAAGGACGAGGCGAGGCAGCTGCACGCCGCGTACGTGATGGTCACCCACAAGACCATCGACGGGAAGGAGTTCTTCTTCATCCCCAACACCGGCCGCGATGCCTCCTACACCGGCGTCAAGGTCGTGCTCAACGTCCTGCCGGAGCGGGTCGAGCTCTGGGACACGCTCACGGGCGAGGTCAAACCGTTCGATTCCTACGGGGTGGTGGACGGCAAGACGGCCATGGTGCTCGACTTCCCGCCGAACCAGTCCTACCTGTTCGCCGTCACGCCCGCGGGCGCGGCCAGCTCAAAGCCGCTGGCGGCCGTGCCGCGCCTCGATGTGGCGAAGGTGATCGAGCTCGGCACGACGTGGGGCGTGGTGCCCAACGAGCTCAACGGGGCCATGCTCTACCAGGACTGGCACTCGTCATACAAGGTGGAGGCGGGCCGGGCGTGGGGCTACATCGGCGTACGCTCGTTCTGGCACGAGTTCGTGGCGCGCGGCGCGGGGGCCATCAAGCCCGTCAAGCTCGTGATCGAGGGCATCGCGGGCGACTACGGCTGGTGCAAGGACACCATCGACATACCCCGCGGCGGCGACCGGGCGCACTTCAAGTTCCCCCCAAACGTCGCTGTCGAGGTGAACGGCAAGAAGGTGCCGATCCGCTTCGACTTCGATCGGGAATACCTCGACGCGTACTGGATCGTCGCCGACATCTCGGACTACATCGTCGAGGGCAAGAATGTCGTCAAGATGACTTGCAACACCCACGGGCACTCCACGTTCCACCTTGTGACCGATCCATGGCGCCTGATCGGCAACTTCGAGGCGGACGACGCCCCGATCCCGACGCTCTCGCCTATCAAGGGGAGCATCTCGACCGGCGACATCGCCCCGCAAGGGTTCCCACGGTACCACGGCGGGCTATCCTACCGTCAGGAGGTCGTGGTGCCCGAGGACGTCGGGGGGTTGAAGGCCCTCCTTTCCATCGTTGGCACGGCGGATTGCATCGAGGTCAAGGTGAACAACAAGCCAGCAGGCGTGTGCTGGTGGAACTGGGACGTGGACGTCTCGTCATTCGTCCAACCCGGCAAGAACTCGATCGAGCTCGTCTACCACGGCATCGCGCAGAACATGCTCCAGACGAACATCAAGCCGCAAGGCCTCACCGGCAAGGTCAGCTTGCAGTTCACCCGTTGAACAGCTTTCTCCCCTCCTTTTTTGCATCGCGTCCGGAGGCTCCTCACGAGAGTGGCAGATCGCGGCGGAGCAATTTATCGCGTCGGTCGATGCATCGCGCCGCTATTGCGGACGCCCTCCAAGGATCCCTCTATGGTGGCGAGTTTTGGGCGGCGGATTGACATTGCTTGTCTGTTTTCGAGCGCGTAACGCCAACGATCTCGCGAGAATAGTTAAAAAAATAACTAGATGCTTTTAACAAGGCCTTTCATTGAATCACGCGTATGCGGTCGTCTGACGCCGCCTTCACCATCATACCAGTAGAAAAGGTATGAACGACATGACGGAAAAGCTTGTCTACATGTTCGACGACCCGCGCCCGGAGAAGACGCCGAAGGAAATGAAGCTGACCTACGGCGGCAAGGGGGCGGGCCTCGCCCGGATGACCCAGATGGGGCTTCCGGTTCCCTACGGATTCACCATCCCTTGCAAACTCAGCACGTCCGCGAAGGAGGGATGGCCAGAGGGTTTGAAGCAGCAAGTCAACGAGTCCGTCGCGAAGTTGGAGGAAAGGAGCGGGAAAAAGTTCGGCGACCCCGACAACCCCCTCCTCCTGTCCGTTCGTTCGGGCGCGCCCGACAGCATGCCCGGCATGATGGACACGGTCTTGAACCTCGGCATGAACGCCAGAATCGCGGAGGAGATGGCCAAGAAGAACGCGCGCTTCGCGTGGGACTCGTGGCGACGGTTCATCATGTCTTTTTCCGACACCGTGATGGGAACCGGCCGCGAGCCCTACGACCAGCTCATGGACGCGATGAAGGCCGAGAAGGGAACCGATGAGGATCTGGGTCTCACGGCGGACGACTTGAAAGCTCTCTCAATTAAATTCCTCGCCAAGTACAAGGAGCTCGTTAAAAAGGATTTTCCGGAGGATCCATACAAACAATTGTATGCTGCCGTCGACGCGGTCTTCAAATCCTGGGACGGCGAGCGCGCGGTGGCTTATCGCAAGATGAACAAGATCCCCGACTACGGCACCGCGGTCAACGTGCAGCAGATGGTCTTCGGGAACTTGAACGACAACTCTGGCACGGGCGTCCTATTTACGAGATCCCCGGTCGACGGCGAGCGGAGGCTCACGGGCGAGTTCTTGGAAAACGCGCAGGGCGAGGACGTCGTGGCGGGCGTGCGGACACCCACCGCGATCGAGGATCTCAAGGTCACCAAGCCCGATCTCTACAACCAGATCCACGACCTCGCGAAGATGCTCGAGAACAACTACAAGGACATGCAAGATTGCGAGCTGACGGTCGAGGACGGCAGACTCTACTTCCTCCAGACCCGGAACGGCAAGCGCACCGCCGCTTCGGCCATCAAGATCGCGATGGACCTGCTCCGCGAGGAGATGATCGACGAGAAAACCGCGGTCACGCGGCTCGAACCCTCCAAGGTCGACGAGCTGCTCAATAAGCGCATCTCCCCAAAAGAAACGAAGAGGCCCATAACGAAGGGGTACAACGCGTCCCCGGGGGCCGTCACGGGCGAGGCCGTGTTTTCCAAGGAGAAGGCGATCGAAGCCAGGAAGGCGGGGAAGAAGGTCGTACTCGTCCGCAAGGAGACCAAGCCCGAGGACTTCCCCGGCATGATCGCCTCCATCGGCATCCTTACCTCCCGCGGCGGCAAGACTTGCCACGCGGCGGTCGTCGCCCGAGGCATCGGATTGCCCGCGATCGTAGGCGCCGGCGACCTCGTCATCGACGAGGATGAGGGAACTTGCGCTTGCGGCGAGGAGGTCGTTCTCAAGGAGGGAGACATAGTGTCGATCGACGGCATGACCGGGAACGTCTTCATTGGCCCGGTGGAGGTCGTCGAGCCAGAGATCGCCGGCGACTTCGCTGAATACCTCAAGCTGTGCGATAAGTACCGCACTATGGGCGTACGGGCGAACGCTGACACGCCAAAGATGGCGCAAGACGCGGTCAAGAACGGTGCCGAGGGCATCGGCCTCTGCCGGACGGAACGCATGTTCAACGCAGCCGGCCGGCTCCCCAAAGTTCTCGATATGATCAAGGCGAACACCCTTCAAGAACGTGAGGCGGCTCTCAGCGCGCTCAAACCGCTGCAGAAAGGCGATTTCGTGGACATCTTCAAGGCTATGGACGGTAAACCCGTCACTATCAGGCTCCTCGACCCGCCACTCCACGAGTTCCTCCCGAGCTACAAGGACATGCTAATCGAGTTCACCGAGCTGCGCGTGAAGGGCGAGACGAAGAGCAACCGATTCGCCGAGCTGGAGATGTGGATCAAGAAATACGAGGAGCTCAGGGAGGAGAACGCGATGCTCGGCCACCGTGGCGTCAGGCTCGGCAATACGAACCCGGAGATATACAAGATGCAGGTGGCGGCGCTCATGGAGGCGCTCGTAGAAACGGAGAAAAACGGCGTCGACGTGAGGCTCGAGATCATGCTCCCGCTCGTCTCCCACGTGAACGAATACAAGCGGCTCTACGAAATGCTCAAGCCCGAAGCGGACAAGGTGCTCGGGGGTTATGTCCCGAAGAACAAGGTGCTTTGGGGCACCATGATCGAGCTGCCCCGCGCCGCGCTCACGTCCGGTGAGATCGCTGAGGAGGCCGAGTTCTTCTCCTTTGGCACGAACGACCTCACGCAGGCCACGTTCGGTTTCAGCCGCGATGACGTCGAAGGGAAGTTCCTCCTCAAGTACCTGGACGAGTTCAAGCCGCCCATCATGGAGGACAACCCGTTCGAGCACATCGACGAGCTGGGAGTCGGCAGGCTGATCAAGATATCGGCCGAGGAAGGCCGCAAGGCTCGCGAGGCGAAGGGCGGCTACCTGAAGGTCGGCATCTGCGGCGAGGTCGGCGGGGATCCGCAGTCCATCATGTTCTTGCAGAAATGCGGGCTCGATTACGTCTCGTGTTCTCCCTTCCGCATCATCGCGGCCCGGGTGGCGGCGGCACACGCCGCGATCGCAACCGGGGCAGAGAAAGGGAAATGAAGACCATCGCCGAGGAGACGCAGTTCCATCTCCCGCACCTCGTCTGATTATTCTGCAGCAAACGATGAAGCCCTCAGTTCAAAGGAGGGCTTGTCGATGGTTTATTGCTAGCCGCCAGTCTTGAGGGCAATCGAAGGACGCGTGGGGGGGCAGCTTTTAATACACGCGAGCAGAATGCTATAAAGGACGAGCTTTGGGATAGGAAAAAGAGATCCCGTGGATGAACATGATAACGGAATTGCCTTCAATACCTGGCGTGGGAGGCACGCCAGACATCTACTATCATGAGATCAACTTCATCGTCGAACTGGTCTCGATCATCACGTTCTTCGTCGTCGCTGGCATCCTATTCATACATAAAGAGGGCGAGGTCGAAACCGCCAGGAAGATCAAGAGAGGATACGCCTTCTTTGCCATCTTCTACGTTCTGTGCAGGATCTTCTTCATCGTCGCGGTTTGGTTCCACAGCGAGCCATGGAGCGCGAACAGCTATGATTTCTTCGTGGTGGTCGGATATTTATTCGCATGCCTCGGCCTCACCAGTATGATCCTTGTGGTCGAGAAGTACCTCATAACGAAGACGCACCACGTCTTTACCATCATCGGGGCGGTTATGAGCGTGCTTTACTTCTTGGCGATCATCGGCATCTTGACCCAGGATCTCGTCTTGTACCTCTCCTACGTCTCCTCGCCCTTGCTCACGGTGGTCATCGTGTTCCTCTACCTCTACTTGGCCGTGAAGGGGGCCGCCGAGCTGCGGAGGAAGGCGCTGGCCATCTTGCTGGCGATCGCGTTCATCGGGGTCGCGTCGATCATCGACGGAGAATCGCTCATCATAAACATCGGGGTCATGCTGGAGTCGGAACCGCTGATTCTCGATCTGGTCTACAGCATCGCGCCGGCGTTCTTGATAATCGGCATATTGGTGTTCTTGAAGAACACGTATTGATTCTTTCTTCTTTCAATTCTCGCTGCTGATGAACAAGTGCCGGGGGAAGAAAAAGGATAACTTGAGGCCAGATCATTTCGAGAACGGGTACACGAAGGGTGCCATGAGCGTGCCCCCCGCGGTGTACAAGTGCCCGGAGAGCGTGCACGTGTTGCCGTTGATAGAGATCTCCGCGAAGCCGGAATGCCCCGGCTCGTAGAAGACCGAGCACGTGTTGTTCGTGGCTGAGGCGCTGTCCAGCCGCGTGTTCGCCGTCCCCACTATCGCGTAGACGACCCCGTCCCAGTTCGACACCTCGAAGTGGTGGTCATGGCCGGAGATGACGAGGTTGACCCCGTAATCGACGAAGGTCTGGTGGAACTCGGCCATGACGTTACCCGCGGTGTTGTACAGCTTGAGCAGGTCGCCCGTGGCGTTGCCGAACCCGCCCGACGAGACGTGCATGCAATGGTCGTACACGACGATCCAGTCCGAAGGGTGTACTGCCCGGATACCGGCGAGGGTGGAGAGGAACCATGCCTTCTGCGCGGCGTCGTACGACTCGATCCCCCATTCGAGATCGAGGCAGATGAAGTGCACGTCGTTATACTTGAAGTGGTAGTACTTCTCCGATCCCGTGGACGCTTGCGGCATGGTCAAGTACTTCAAATAATTACCATCGCCGAAGAACATCGAGTCGTGGTTGCCGATCGTGGTCATCACGGCATAATTCGTGCCGATTTCCTTCGTCAGCTCGAAGTACTTGTTCCAGTCCGCGTTCGACGCGCCGTAGTCGGTGAGGTCACCGACCGCGAGCACGAAGTCGGGGTTGCTCGCGATGATGTCTGGGGTCATGGGGGGGTAGTACATACTGTGGATGTCGGAGATGGCGACGAACCTAGTCATGTTCGCGGTCTCATTGGCGGTCCTGAAACTCCAAGTCTCGCTGAGGCCGTCGATCTTGTAGTAATACGTCGTGTTTGGAGACAAGGGTTCGAAGGTGAGCACGTGTTCCTTCGTGGCGGCCGGTTCTTGCACGGCATAGGGCAACACGGCGGGGCCGGTGATGTTGCCGTACGTGGCCCTGCCAACATAACTCGTGGTCGAGTACCACGTGAGCGTCATGGACCTCGCCGGGTCGCCCGTGAACGAGAGGTGGGGCGCCATGTCGTACTCGATCCACGACGGCACCTTCAGCACTATGAACGGGGTGATGACTGCCGCGAGGATGATGATGGCCGGCAGCACGTAGTGCTTTATCGCCGAGACGTCCTTGACCGGCTTGGAACGCAAATATCCGATCACCCGGTACGCGAGGTACACGCAATAGATGCATAGTATCCCATAGACCACCCACACCGCGATGGTGAGTGCAATGTGGATCATGAAGATCGTGTACCACATGATGGCCAGGAACCATGAGAGCAAGATGACGGCAACGGCGACGCCAACGAGGCTCACCGCGTAGAATAACACGTCTTTTGAAGTGGGGGCTGTTGAACTCATGACGAAACACCGAGACCGGCCCATCCAGCACGAGTTCTAGCCGGATTAAGTGGAGGGCTTACGGGAGGAAGGCCGTGTAATCGATAAGTATTCTCGCGCACGGGGAATAAAAAACAGCTTCTTGTCCATTATTCTCCACGCTCACCGGCAGCCCTTTCTCGCGCGCCCCGGAAAACAAGAAATGCGACGCGTCATAGAAGCGGGTAGGTGGCTCACCGATTGAGAGCCGAGGTGCAAGGGATGACGAACAACTCGGATTCGCGAGGAGGATCGATCGACGAGGCGGGATCGGTCACGCTCGCGCACGGCGCGGGCGGTTTGATGACGAGGAACCTCATCGAGTACCTCATCAGGGGCGTCGCCAAGAAGAGCGTGTCGAACGGGGTGGGGCTCGTCGAGATGGACGACGGCGCGACCGTGCCGATCCCCGGGACGGAGCTGGTCGTCGTCATCACCACGGACGGGCACACCGTCGACCCTCTCTTCTTCCCCGGC
>JAFGBX010000340.1 GCA_016932935.1 Promethearchaeota archaeon
AAAACGACTGCAGTGGACACGCTCTACCACCTCACCGAGAGCCAGAAGATGGACGTGAAGCCGACGGGGAACCTCGTCAAGATCGCTATGGCGAGCGGCAGCACGCTCTACTTCGACCGTGGCGTCTTCCAATCGACCAAGAAGGACAGCATCTTCTTCCATTGTTACACGGTGGCGGGCCAGGCACGGTTCAGCCCCCTGCGCAAGAAGATCTTCATGGGCACCGACGGCGTCATCTTCGTCTTCGACGGCCAGCGCGACCGTTGGGAGGACAACGTCGAATCCTTGAAGGAGCTCAAGTCGGTCGCGGGCGACGACCTGATCACGAAGATCCCGCTCATCGTCATGCTCAACAAGGTCGACCTCGAAAACGTCTTGACCGTCCAGGAGATCGAGGAACTGCTCACGCAAGAGGGGCTCATGTACCCCCCAAACCACGAGCTCAACATGTGGAACCCCCTGGTCTACCCGTCGATCGCCATCATGCCGACCGCCCAGAACGTCTACCGCGCCTTCACCGAGTGCGCGCGGCGGACCGGCCTCTACCAGACGTACGGGCAAGGGGCGGCACCGAAGAAGACCAAGCCGACGATGAACCCCGACGTCAAGGACATGTGAGCGGGCTGTGTTCCGGCGGAATTTCGTCGGCTTTACGTGATCGTTTAAAAGGTATCGTGCTTTCGTCCTCCTTGACCCGCGGTTCGGGTCGCGAGCGTGACTGATGATGGGTAGTGATGATTTTCTCGGGGCGTGACCCCGGAGAGAAAGGCAATAAGAGAGACATCTACGTTTCCCCACACATCGACCTCGTGCGTTCCAAGCTCCCGGAGCACGTCTACTTCTTCGACACGAGCCTCCGCGACGGCGAGCAGACCCCCGAGGTCTCGTTCACCCTGGACGAGAAGTTGAAAATCGCGCAGCAGTTCGACGTGCTGGGCATCGACATCATCGAGGCGGGCATGCCCGTCGTCTCGAAGGGCGACTTCGAGTCGTGCAGGCAGATCAGCCGCCTCGGCCTGAAGGCTCAGGTCATCGGCCTCGCCCGGCTGGCCAAGAGGGACATCGACGAGGTGATCGCGGCCGACATGGGCGCGATACACGTCTTCATCGCGACGTCCGACCTCCACTTGCGCGACAAGCTCAAGATGACCCGCGAGCAGGTCATGGCCAAGATCACGGAGATGGTCGCCTATGCCAAGTCGCACTTCAGCGTCGTCGAGTTCTCCGCGGAGGACGCGACCCGCACGGACCTGGACTTCCTGATCCAGGCCAACCTCGCCGCGGTTCAAGCGGGCGCGATCCGCATCAACATCCCCGACACGGTCGGGACGACGACGCCCAAGGCCTTCGGGCACGTGGTCGCCAAGAACCGCGAGCGGCTCCCCGCTGGCGTGAAGATCTGCGCCCACTGCCACAACGACTTCGGCCTCGCCGTCGCGAACTCGCTGGCCGGCGTCGAGAACGGCGCCGAGGTCGTGCACACGACGTTCCTGGGCATCGGCGAGCGGGCGGGCAACGCGTCCTTCGAGCAGGTCGCGACGGCCCTTTACGCCCTCTACGGTGTCAAGACGAGCATCAACTACAAGGAGCTCTACAAGACGTCGAAGATGGTCGAGCGATTCTCGTCCGTCAAGATCCCCGTACAGTTCCCCTTGATCGGCAAGAACGCCTTCCGCCACGAGTCCGGCATCCACGCGCACGCCGTGATCCAGAACCCCCGCACGTACGAGCCGCTCACGCCGGAGCTCATCGGCTACCCGCGCACCGACGACCTGGCCGACATCATCTCGCAGTCGATCACGGTCGGCAAGCACACGGGCGGCCACGCGCTCAAGGCGAAGCTCGACGAGCTCGGCGTCACCTACACGGACGAGCAGTTCACCGACATCATGGACAAGCTCAAGTCCCTCGGTGACAAGAAGAAGAAGATCGCGGACATCGACTTGCTCTCGATCGCCAACGACGTGACGGGCAGGATCGCCCAGCAAGACAACACCGTCGTCCTCGACGAGCTCACGGTACTCACGGGCTCGGTCACGCCGACCGCCACGGCCAAGATCCGCGTGCGCATGAACGGCGGATGGGAGCAGCGCATCGATTCTTCCATCGGGGTCGGCCCCGTCGACGCGGCGGTGAAGTCGATCCTCCGCACCTTCAAGGAGATCGGCAAGGTCGACCTCATGGAGTACGAGATCGAGGCGGTCACCGGCGGCACGGACGCCCTCGGCGTCACGTCCATCAAGATCAAGGACGAGAACGGGATCGTGGTTGCCGGTAACGCGGTACACGAGGACATCGTCATGTCCAGCGTGCAAGCCGTCATGAACGCCCTCAACAGGCTCATGAAGATGCGCCGGAAGGGCACGGCCAACGGAAAGGACTCGGGCGCCGCGCGCCCTTCCATCTGAATGCGACCAGCCACGACCATCTTGGCTTCCACTTTATTCTTCCTCCCCCTCCTTGACATATCAACGGCGTGGCGGCTGCCATGTCGATCCGGCTTTGCAAGGGAACCCAACAAATAAAAAGCCCACGTGTGTTTAGACCCATATGAGCTTGGATTTGAACATCACCCAGGAATCGCTGTCCTATCTCGTTGCATCGATCGTGATTTTCATTTTCGGTTTCGCGATCCTTGCACGATACCGGGGACGTAGTTTGCGGCATCTACTCTTCATGGGCCTCGGGATCGTGAGCATTGCCGCCTTCGCTCTCTGCAACGGGCTCTCGGTGCTGTTGCTTTCGCCACCTCTCATACTGGCACGGAACCTCATCTTGATACCCCTCGCTCTGTTCATTGTTGGTTTCCTCGATTCGATCACCAGGGATTCGACTGACCCGGTCAAGCTCGCCATCAACGTCGGGCTGTCCGTTGCGCTCTTGATATACAACAGCGACTTGAATACCGTGGGTTCTCTGCCATTTCCGAACGGGGACGCGAGCCTCGCTAACACAGGGGTCGAGATCCAAGCAATTAAATTCGCCCTGCTCTCCTGGCTTGCCATCGTCGCCATCTTCACTTACGTGCGGATATATCTGCATTCTCCCAGGCAGTTCCGCAAGTACATAATGCTCAGCCTTTTCGGGTTGATCTGTATCGGTCCTGGGGGGATATTCGTCACGATCACGGTAGAATATCTCGTCCCGGGCAGCATCGCCATTGTTTTGCTGGTGGGTTCCGTCGCCTATGCACTCGGTATCATCTTGAAAATGAACCTGGCATTCGTGCTTCCGTTTCGTGCCATACGACTGATGGTGTTCACGACGGACAGCGGGATCCCCTTGTTCACCCACACGTGGCCCGGTTCGGCATTGGTGGAAGATGTTCTCTTCTCGGGGATGATCCAAGGTGTCTCCGGAATCTTGAAAGAGTCCCTTTCCGAAGGTGAGATGGAAGAGATCAAGCTCACCAACGCCGTCTTGATCGTTCGACGGGCCAAGGACGTGAAGATCGCTTGCGTCCTTGCAAGCACGAAAAGCTCGAAGATCCTGCGAGGAGCCCTTGACCAGTTCTTGCAAAGGTTCCTCATGACATTCTCCCGGGAGTTAAAGGATACATCAAACGTGTCCCAGTTTGACGGAGCCAAGTACATCGTCACCCAGACGTTCCCGTTCATCCCGGCGTACGACTGAATTGCCATCACGATCGATCTCAACTTGAACCACCATGATCGGCACCGATTTCGACCTGGCCGTCGACGACGCCTTGATCCGCCAGCGGCTCGGCAGGGGCGCCGATCGCGTCCTCAAGTCGCAGCGGAACCTGGAGGCCATCGAGGCCGCGAAGCGGGAGCTCGCCGAGCTCGCGAGGCCGGCGGCCGCGTGGGCGGCGTTCCCCGTCGAGGGCGTCGGCCAGGACGGCGTCGTCCTGTCGGGCGGCGAGCGGCTCGGCAGTGGCCTCGTGGTGGCGGCTCTGCAGGGGGCGGCCGAGCTGGTCGTCGGGGTGTGCACGGTCGGGCAGGACATGGAGCTGAGGGCGAGGGAATGCATGGCCGCCCACGACTCGTTCCACGGCCTCGTGCTCGACCTCCTGGCATCGTGGGCGGCGGGCGCCGTGCGCGACCAGCTCGCCCTCCAGCTGCGGTTCGATCACTACCGGCCGAGGGGCTGGCACGCGAGCGCTGCTTTCGGCCCCGGCGACTCGGCGGCGTGGCCCATCGCCGACCAGCGGGCCATCTTCGCCCTGCTCGCAGGCGAGGTCGCGGCCATCGGCGTCCGGCTCGAGCCGTCACTGCTCATGGTGCCGCTCAAGTCGGTCTCGTTCGTCATGGGGGCGGGGCCGGGCCCGCTCGGCAGAAGTTGACCCCTCTCGTCGGTTATCGCTGTATGCTTGGCGAGGCGCGCCGTGCAGAAAAGAAAGAAGGAAAAAATCGAAAAAGGCCTGTCAGAATCGGCCTAGACCCACGGGCCTTCGACCTTGGGGAGCCTGGTGAGGGAATCCCTGATCTTCTCGTCCGGGAGCTCGTAGTTAACGAGCTTCCCGTCCATGAAGGCCTGGTATGCCGCCAGGTCGAAGAACCCGTGGCCGCTGCAGTTGAAGAAGATGACCTTCTTCTCCTTCTTCTCGCTGGCGGCCTTGGCCTGGTTGATGGTCTCGCAGATGGCGTGGCACGTCTCGGGCGCGGGGACGAAGCCCTCGGTCTTGGCGAAGGTGATGCCGGCTTGGATGGCCTCGATCTGGTGGAGCGCGACCGCGCTGATGAGCTTCTTGTGGAGGGCAAGCGAGATCAGCATCGCCGCGCCGTGGTACCGCAAGCCACCCGCGTGCACGGGGGCGGGGATGAAGTCCGAGCCGATCGTGTACATCTTAGCGATGGGCGCGACGCGGCCTGTGTCGCCGTAGTCGAAGGCGTAGACGCCCTTCGTGAGCTTCGGAGCGGCAGTCGCCTCGGCGGCGATGATCTGGGGGTCGTGCTTGCCCTCGATCTTGTCGGCGAGGAACGAGGACGCGGAGCCGAAGAAGTTGGAGCCACCGCCGTGGCAGCCGATGACGACGTCGGGGTA
>JAFGBX010000341.1 GCA_016932935.1 Promethearchaeota archaeon
GAGGATGTTGCCCGTGTCGCATTTCGAACCGTCCGAGACGAATATCTCGTCCGGCCCGATATCAGCACCCCTCGCCACGAAGTCGTGCTTCGCTATCGCCTCACGGAGGAAGTCATAGCCTTGCTCGGGCCCGTAACCCTTGTACGTCTCGCCCCTGGCCATCTCGTCCACGCCGTCGTGGAAGGCCTTGACGATGGCGGGCGGGAGGGGCTGCGTCGTGTCCCCGATGCCGAGCTTGATGACCGGCGCCTTGGGGTTCCTCTCCATGTAGTCCCTCGTGCGCTTGCCGATCTCGGAGAACAAGTACCTGCTCTGCAGCTTGTGGTAGTTCTCATTGATCCGAGCCATAGCTTAGACCAATGTCTTTTTTCCTAAAAAGCTGCAGAGGGCGCCGGGCTCTCCCTCGACAAGTTTTAAACGCGCACCCGGACTATCAATTCGAAAGGTTGAACGCAATGGCAAGCATCATCGAACAGGTGCGAACGGATTTCGGCGGTTGGGGGGCGACATACGATGTCGATGGACTCGTCGAGCGCATCAAGTCCGAGCTTGGCACCAGGGGGCTCACCGCGGAGGGCAGCCGCATCGTCTTCTCCGTGTGCCCGGACGAGATAAACCGGCTCCACGGGCGACGAACGATCGAGGGCGCGCTGGCCGCCGTCTACGACGGGGACTTCCACCTGGGCACGTTGGCCGCGTACCCCATCAGCGGCCTCTCCGGCATCGCGGCGGCGTCCCACCACGCGCCGGACAGGCACATCGATGGGGCTTGCGTCGAGGGCGACTTGATCATCCTCGCCAGCCCGCACGTCGGGGTCTCGCCGGGTCCGAAGCTGGTGTACGGGAGGGTCACCCGCCCCGGCCAGGAGCACGAGACGACCTCTTGCGGGGCGGCCATGGGGTTCTTGAAGGAGTTGAAGGAGAGCAAGTCATGCAAGAGCCTCGACCTCAACCTTGACGACCCGCTTGACACGGCGCGCCAGATCGTGTACTGCCAGCTCGTCAAGCATTTCGGGAACGAGCTCGACAGGATCCTCGAGATTCAGGACGAGAACCGGCAGGTGATCGAGCTGGCGAAGATAAACCACGACCTCGTCGAGCGCACCATCAAGAACATGCTCCACGCCTTCATGGCCAAGGATCCTTGCGGGACCCGCTTCGCCCTCGTGAGCGGCATCACGATCAACGCCCCCGGCGAGGACTTCTTCGTGCTGAAGGGGATTTCGGTCTTGAAGGAGTGATCGGCAGCGACCGCAAGGGAACGGCCTATTCACCACACGCCGTTTACGTATGCTGCTGATGATACAAGGAGATATCAACCGCGCGAAGCAGTATGATCACGAGCCATCATGACCGATCCTGAAGAGTCGCTGTCCTTCAAGCTCAAGCGAAACCAGTTCAACAACCGCGTCCCGGTCCAGCTGCTCGACGCGTTCGATGAGTTCGGCGACGACCGCAAGTACTTGCTCGAATACTTGATCTGGATCACTTGCAAGCACGTCGGGACGAAGTTCGCGACCATGAAGGAATGGGAGGTCTCGATGCTCGAGCAGTACTTCTCGGCCATCAAGAACCAGCTCAAATCGCACCAGACCTTCGGCCAGGAATTCGCCGCGCTGTTCCAGGTCGAGCAAGACCTCGAGCAGAAGATGAAAGAGATCGTCCACCGCAAGGCGCGCGCCGCCGTGGATCGCCATCAAGATGAATAACTGCTTGACGCACCACTCATCCAATTCTTGTTCCGTGCTCGTCTCCGCGTTCCAAGGAAGAAAGAAAATAACGGGTAAAAATGGAGTGCTAGACCTTCGCACCGCATTTGTTGCAGAAGGCTGCCCCGGCATCGAGCGGCGCTCCACAAGCCGAGCAGAACTGCCCTTGTGAAGCAGCGGTGGCGGGCGGCGAGGAGGTTGCCACGGGTTGCGCCGCGTACGCGGTTCCCGCTGGACTACCAACCGTGCGATGAGAGGATGGCACGTTCTCCTTGATGATCCCGGCGCTGTTCACGATCGAGAAGATGGAAAACACGATCGCTACCACGGTCAAACCGAGCATCGCGGATCGCAGTATTATATCAACGATGTTCATCGCATCATACACGATGCTCTGGACGTCTCCGATGATGGCGCTGATGTAGGCGAAGACCTTCTGGCCGCGGTCAAGGAGGACGAGCCCATTTAAGACGATGGTGCAGATGCCAAAGACGAAGGCCATTATCTGGTTTTCCTTCCCCTTGTTCTTTCCAATGATGGAGAAGACGAGCAAGCAAACGGCATAGGCGATCACGGGAACGTGGGCCGCGATAAACCCTTGCATGAAGTTGATAGGGCTGACACTATGGACCCCATAGATGATGCCTTGCAACACCATCGTGACTGAAGCCATCACGAGAACGATGACAGACATGGAAATTTTCTTGTTGAACAGTGTTTCAGTGTCTTGATTCTGCATATTTTTTCTCATACTCCGAGGCTGCATTCCAAGTCCTCTAATCAGCAATAGGGCTTCATTGAATTTAACGATTCAACATACCACTGGTAAAAGCGACCCAAAGGACGACGAAAGAAAGAGAAGCTCGTGCGCCGGTGCCCGTGTTGATCCGTGGAATAAATTCGATGCGAAGGTTTCAAGGCACTATGACGACCTTGATCGAGTCGTGCTCCTCCTTGTTGATCGCGACGTCGAACGCCTCCTGGTACCGGTCGAGCGGGAACGAGTGCGTGATCATGGGCTTGATCTGCACCTTGCCGGCCGCAAGCAAGTCGATGGCCGCGGGGTAGTCCGGGAACGGGTTGTTGCAAGACGAGGTCAAGACGCGCTCGCCCGAGACCCACGTGAGCGGGAACTCGATCTCGTCCTCGAAGCCCGAGTACATAAGCATGGTCCTCCCGCGCCGCAGCGACTTGATGCCGGGGACGACGGTCGTCTTGTCGCCGATGGTGTCCAGGACGGCATCGACCCCGAGGCCGCCCGTGAGCTTCAAGCAAGCATCGACGGGATCCTCCTTCCTCACGTTGATGCAATGCAGCTGGCAGCCGCTCCATCCCTTAGAGACCCGCTCGAGCACGTCGAAGGGCTTGTCGAACACGTCGGTGACGACCACGTGAGCGGCACCATACGCAGCGGCGACTTGCGCGCTCAAGAACCCGATCGGCCCCGTGCCGAGCACGAGCACCGAGCCCCCTTGCTTGATGCCCACCCGGTTGCACCCGTGCACCGAGAC
>JAFGBX010000042.1 GCA_016932935.1 Promethearchaeota archaeon
ACGGCGGCGGTGACGCTCGCTGCGACGTGGACCGGGACAGAACAAGGCACGGGCAACCCGTTGAGCGGCGACACGCCGGCAGACACGATAAACGTGAACATCCAGGCACGTGCGAGCGTCACGATCACGAACATGGCGATCACGATGCCGCGGCCAGCCCCAGGCCCCTACATCGGCGGGGAGATGCTCTCGTTAAGCGTCACCTTCTTCAACGCCGGTGGCACGGCTGCGACGGTCGATTCGACGCTCGATGATGGCCCATACACAGGCCTGGTATTCGGCTTTGATCCAGCTGCGGTGGTCGTGGCCTCGAACACCACCTACACGCAAGTCTTCGGCGTGGAGATCCTGCCCGGGGCGCAGACCGCCACGGTGACGATCACCGCGACGTGGGCGGGCACAGAGGCGGTAACGGGCCGCGAGATCAGCGGCGGGCCGGACACGCTTCTCGTCGACATCAAGGCACAGGCGGTGTTGACGATCCCGGGGTCTCCTTTATACATGACGGGCAATGGCACGTACGTGGCGGGCACGACGTTCGTTGTGCGGGTGTTGTTGAACAATCCGGCAACGTCAGCGAAGGCGCAGGCGGTCACGGTGGCGTTGGCGGGGCTGGTGGCGGGCGTGACGGCGAACGCATCGGCGTCGAAGACCGTGAGTGGTACGACCTCCATCGACTTCGTGATCACGATAGCGGCGGGAACCGCGAGCCAGGCGCTGTCGCTCACGGCGACGGCCTCTGGGAGCGAGGAGATCACCGGGCGCTCGTTGGGCGCGGGGCCGAGCAGCGCGATGAGCATCACCATCAAGGCGCAAGCGACGCTAGAGATCACGGGTTTCACGTGGATGACGGGCAACGGCACCTACGTGGCAGGCACGACGTTCGTCGTGCGGGTCTCGTTGTCCAACCCGTCGACCTCGGCGAAGGCACACTCGGTGACCGCGCCCCTGTCCTTCGGCGGCGCGACTGGCCTCTCCGCAAATATATCGGTTTCGAAGACCATCAGCGGCGCGGGATACATCGATCTCTCGATCACGATCGCCGCTGGAGCGCCGGGTCAGCCTTCGGTCACGGTCACGACGACGGTCACGGGTACCGAGGAGATCTCGGGCCGGGCGTTGGGCCCGCTGGTGACCGTGCTGAACATCACGATCGAGGCAGCATCGACATTGGAGATCACGTCGCTGGCGATCACGACACCGCGCGCGGCTCCAGGCCCCTACGTGGCTGGCGAGTCGTTCACGCTGCGCGTCACGTTCAGCAACACGGGCGCGTTGGCGGTGACGGTCGACGCGTCGATCGACGCTGGCGTCTACACTGGACTCTCGTGGAACAACCCGGCAGCGGTGGTCGTGGCCGCGGGGGGCACGAGCATGCAGGATTTCACGGTCAACGTGGCTGCCGGTGCCGACACGGCGGCGGTGACGCTCGCTGCGACGTGGAACGGAACCGAGGACGGCACCGGCAATCCATTGAGCGGAGGCTCGCCATCTCTTTTAGTGAACATCCTGGCGCAGGCGGAGTTGGCGATCACTGGGGCTCCCACGTTCCAAACGGGGAACGGCACGTACGTTGCGGGCACGACCCTCGTGCTGCGGGTGGCCATTAACAACCCGGCGGCGTCGGCGAGGGCGCAAGGGGTCACAGCGGCGCTGGTGGGACTCGTGGCTGGCGTGACAGCAAACTCGTCGGCGTCGAGGACGGTCAGCGGCGCCAGTCACATCGACTTCTTGATCACGATAGCAGCCGGGGTTGCGAGCCAGGCGCTGTCGATCTCGGCGATTGTATCGGGCAACGAGGAGTACACGGGACGCGCGTTGGTTGCGGGGCCGAGTCCGGCATTGAACATCAACATCAAGGCGCAATCGAGCCTCAACATCATTAATGTCGTGGACATGACCGGTGCGGCGCCGTATTGGCACGGCGAGAGCTTCGTCGTGCGGGTATCGTACCAGAACGCCGGCGGCACTGACGTGCAGGGCGTCGATGGGGTGCTGGGCTTCAACGGCTACCCGTTCCTATCGTCTTCGAACCCGCCCGCCATCACCGTCTCGGCGGGATCGACCACCTACCAAGATTTTACCATAACGGTCGGGTGGGTGGCCACGGCGGCGATGGTGGAGATCGGCGCGACCGTGGCGGGCCAGGAGGGCATAACGGGACGGACGTTGTCCGATGCAACGAACGCGTCCACTGTGCTACAGTTGCAGGTCAATGGCACCTGGGATATTTCCATCTCGATAACCCTCACCATCCACCTTGACCAGGTCGGCGTGGGGCAAGAAGTGGTGTGGGCTGCGATCATCACGTACCAGAACCTGACAGTTGTCCAGTACGCGTGGGACTTCGGCGACGGGACGGTGTCGGCCGAACCGAGCCCCTCCCACGCCTACGTGGAACCCGGAGCATACCTCGTGACCTTGATCGTCACGTTCGACAACGGGCTGAACGTGACCGCGATGATGGCCATAATAGCCGTTAAAAACCAGGACATGACGTACATCTACGTGTTGATCATCATCCTCGCGGTCGGGAGCGTCGCAGTGGCCCTGGGCTTCTCGTACAAGCGGGTCGCCATAAAGAGAGAGGGCACCAAATGGCCGGGCGGAAAACCCTCCAAGCACGCCCATTCCTCGAGGTACGTGGACTCCGCGGCCATCGAGCAAGAGGATCCCCGAACAGGCACGGTAGCTCCGGCACTCCCGGATGCGACCGGTGGGGAGCACCTGGAACCCGAGACCGGGCCCCTCGGCACGCCCGCTCGGGCCCCGGGCCTCGACCGCCGCGCGCGCGTAATGGCCCCGGACGTCGTGGAGTTCATCAACAAGCTGGACGTCCCAGAAGACGTGAAGGGTGAGATCCTCGGCGAGATCAAGGCGATGCCGCCGGAGGAACAACGCGTGTACCTCGCCTCCATCTTCGTCAAAGAATGGGAGACTGGTGATGGATGAAGGACGATAAGCCGGGCCCAAGCCCACGCATGGCCCCACCAGGAGGGATGGGCGAGGCGAATGGACAGGCAGCCGCCGGAGGGGACTGGAGCGCGCCTGCGGGTATGCCGCTTCCATCCAGCAAGCTCGGCACGGAGGTCTACAAGATCGCGCAGCAGATGATGGACAAGCACTACTGCATAAACATCGCAGACCTCGCGACCGCTTGCACCCGGTTCATCAAGGACGCGACCAGGCGCAGCATCCTCGACGAGATCCACCGGCTCGAGCGGGATCGGTTCCTCTTCGACGGGAAGGCGCTCACGGGCACCACCGTCCTGGAGAACGCGACCCGGAAGGAGCTGCTCGGCATCATAACCGCGAGCCCTGGCATCGGCTTCCCCCGCCTCCGTGACGCGACCGGGAAGGGCAACTACCTGCTCGCGTGGCACTTGTCCGTCCTGGAGAAGTTCACCTTCGTCAGGTCGGCCACGATCGACGGATCGCTGGCGTACTTCCCGAGAGCCGCGCCGCCAGGCCACGACGTGCTCCACGCGTTCCTGAACAGGCCGGGCTTGAAGGAGATGCTCTTGTTGTTCCTCCGGCTCGGAAGGCTGAAGGCCAAGGCGGTCGAGTCCGCGCTCGATCTTCCCCACGCGACCGCAAACAGGCGGCTGCGGAAGCTCGTCGATCGCGGGTTCGTCGAGGAGCTGGTCGACGTGGAGGGCGGGGCGACGTCGTACGAGCTGAGCCCCGCGTGGGCCGAGCCGATGCGAAAGTTCAAAGCGATTTGACATCGACCACGTGCCACGTCGACGGATTAGATCTCGCCCTTTTTCGAGCGGCGCCGACCCCCACACCTTTTTAAGGGCGCACGCCGATCCCCGTACTAACGGAAGTAGGGAACGAGGCGATCATCGTATGGACAAGCGAGCATACTATTCGAGGCTGTTCCTCATCGGCGGGATCTGGAACCTCGCGGCTATCCTGCCGGTCTGGATCATGGGGCTGGGCGGGCCGGCCGCCTTCGCCCTGTTCGGCATGGGGGCACCACCGACGCTGTTCTTCTTCACCGCGATGACGTGGTTCATCGTCGCGTTTGGCGTCGGGTATTTCTTCGTGAGCCGGGACATCGACAAGAACCACGGCGTCGTCGTGATCGGGGCGATCGCGAAGGTCGCCTTCTTCGTCGACTGCGTGGTGGTCGTCGCCCTGGAGGAGGCGGGCGCGAGCATCATCGCGTTCGGCGCCGTGGACATGGTCTTCGTGGTGCTCTTCGTCGAGTTCTTGCTCTGGACGAGGAAGGGCGCTGCCAAGTGAAGTGGCCTCCCTTTTCGCCACCACGCGGGCGGCCACTCTTTTCCTTTCAATCACGTGAAGGCGCGCATCACGCGACCGGGCAGCCTCACCTTTAATTCGCACGGGGCCAAATACTGGCACATGGCGAATGGGACTG
>JAFGBX010000342.1 GCA_016932935.1 Promethearchaeota archaeon
ACTTCTCGACCTTCGCTGTGAAGATCCTCCCCGACAGCATCCTCGCCCCCTGGGAATGGACGCTGCTCTTCTCGATCGGCACGAGCCTCTTGATACTGTTCCGCTCGATCCCGGAGATCGAGAGGAAAGCGAGCATCTACCGGCTGATGGAGGAGCAGAAGTACTGCGCCCCGGAGGACGTCTGGCGGGTCTTCGCGAACCGCCTCCCCGAGGGGGGCGAATACATGGAGGAATCGTTGAGCTATGAATTCGAGAAGAAAGGCGGCTCCTCGCTGAAGGCCCCCACCACTAAATCCAAGCGGGTCAAGGAGCGGGTTTCGGGAACAGCTCGTCCATGACCGACACGAGCACGCCTGGGCGATCCGAGAAGACGCCGTCGACGCCCCAGCCGAGCAACCGGCGCATCACGTCAGGCTCGTTGATCGTCCACACCTCGACGGCGATGCCAAGCGCGTGCACGACGTCGACGAATCGCTTCCCGCTCACCACCTTGATGATGGAAAGCTTCTCCGGGACTTGCAGGGCGACGTAGGGCAGCTTCCTGCCGAAGACCGCCTCGTGCTCGATCCGCTCGGGGACGCCCCGCTTGCCGTGCCTCCGCCCCCACTTCCCCACCCCCCACAGGAAGCCGACGACCTCCATGGTGCTGGCGCTGGTCGGGATGGACGACGCCTCCCTGAAGCGCTTGATCTGCTCGTCCCAGAAGGACGCCACGAGCACGCGCGAGCCCGGGCCGTTCTCGATACCGAGCGACTCGAGCTTCCGGGCGAGCAGCGCTGGCGCGCGGGGATCCTTGGACTTGATGTCGATGTTGAAGCGCTGGTCCGGGAAGGCGGCGAGTATCTCGTCGACCGTCTGTATCGTGAGCCCCTTCCCGCGGAAAGGGAAGGCGCCGTCCGGGGCGGCGTGGTTGTACCCCGCGTCGAGGGCCTTCAGCTCGGTAAGGGTCTTGTCCTTGATCCTGCCGCGGCCGTCTGTCGTCCGGTCCACCACGTGGTCGTGGAAGAACACGAAGTGGCCGTCCCGCGTGAGGTGCGCGTCGGTCTCGATCACGTCGACGCCCTCGAGCTTGGCCGCGTCCTCGAACGCGGCCCTGGTGTTCTCTGGTACGTCGGCGCTGTTGCCACGGTGCGCCATGACGAGGGGGCGCGGGTTCTTGAGCACACGCAAGCTGCTCGTTCGCCACATGGGAACCGTGGTTAGTTGACGGGAAACCATTTATGCCATGCGGTTCCTAGATCAACCATCCGTGGGCATCCGTGGCGAGCCCGGCCGGTGGGATCATGGCTCAAGAGCAAGGCTTCCGAGGTGGCGCCTGGGTCGTCCCCAGCTTCCTCCGGAAGGTCTGGCAGATGACCCTCCGGAACTTGAGGAACGACTGGAAGTACAAGTTCAAGCTGCTGCTCAACAGCCTCTACACGGCGATAAACCTCGCCTTGTTCACCGTCCTCGCCGAGGTCGTGCAGCCAAACCCAGGTGCTCTACCAGCTGATTATGAGCCCGGCGGCTTCTTGAAGTTCCTGTTCGTGGGGACGTACTTCTGGGCGTGCTTCACGCACCCGTTCGAGGACACTGTCCAGTGCCTGCCAGAGGAGACGCAGAAGGGCACGCTCGGCCTGCTGCTCACGCAGAACATAAGCATCCCCGTTATCCTTATGGGCAGGTTCTGGGCTTCTTTTATTATATCCATTTTACTTGCGACGGCGGTCGTGACACCCTTTTTCTTCATACTCGATATGGTTGCAAACATCGTAGCGGCTTTACCATGGATCATACTCATCATGGCGTCAATGACACTGTTCATGATGTGCGTTTCCTTATGGGTAGCATCGTTCAGTTTGCTGTTCAAGAAAACTGGTGTCTTGTCTAATGTATTCATCTATGGGCTTAAGGTATCTACTGGTATGTTTTTTCCCATCTTTGGACTTAAGGGCAGCACATTGATACTCGAATCGGTGCCCGTCGCTTCGGGTATCGACTTGTTGCGCGATCTTTTCATCCTTGGCCAACCAGTAGCGCATGGTACCGCGTCGACTGTGGGTTTTGGTTGGCAAGAAACGGCCGAACACTGGGTCGGTTTCGTGCTCCAGTCACAAATCATCGGCGTGATCGCGCTCGTCATCATCGCGCTCTTGTGCATCAAGGTCTACGTGAAGAAAGCCAAGTTGTTAGGGATGATCGAAGCATATTGAATAACCAGCCTAGGAGGTGGGAGTCACGAAGTGCGAGTACGTGATCGAGGTCAAGGACCTGGTGAAGAGGTTCCAGGCCGGCGGGTCGTTCTGGAGGCCGAAGTACGAGGCCATCATCAACGGCATGACCTTCAGCGTGCGGAAGGGCGACCACGTTGCCATCATCGGCGCCAACGGGTCTGGCAAGACCACGCTCATGAAGATCCTGGCCGGGATCTACCTGCCGGACGCCGGAACCGTGACCGTCCACGGCTTCGACATCACGCGGCAGCTCGGCCGCGTGCTCGACCACCTCAGCTTCGTGTCCCCGGCCCTCAACTTCCTCAAGAAGCTCACGCTGCGCGCCAAGATCAACTTCTACGCGAAGGCACAAGGCAAGGATCCCGAGCCCGCGTTTAAATTCATCGATGAATTCGGCGTGGCGAACATGCTCGATGAGATGCTCGAGGTCTTCAGTGAGGGCCAGAAGGCGATCACACGCTTCGCGATCGCGCTGCTCAAGCAGCCGGACATCATGCTCATCGACGAGGTCACGGCGAACCTCGACGTCCTCCGGAAGGAGAAGCTGCTCGCCTACCTGTCGGCCCGCAAGGATCGCATAACGTACGTGATCATCGACCACGACGTCACGACCGTCGACCGCCTCTCGAACAAGATCCTCATGCTCAAGCGGGGCGGCTCTGTGCTCAAGCTCGGCGACGTGGGGGAGATCCTGAAGTCCATCCCCTACCGGTACAACGTCGACGTCATCCCTAGGAACGTCAAGGACAAGCAGTTCTGGGACGACTTCGACCAGCCGTGGCGCGAGGTGGGCTCCCACGTCCAGTTCATCTGCCAGACCAAGGAGGAGGTCTCGCGCATCGGCGCGCTGCTGCTCGACAACAAGGACGTCATATCGTTCTCGTCGAGCGGCCTCTCGATCGAGGACATCTATTACTTCTACCTCATCAACGAGGACTTCCGCGGCAGCGAGGGCATGGGCCGGATATCCTACGACGACGCCATGATCTGAGCCACCGCCGCCAGTCCATGGCGCGCGGCCACGCGTTCACCTGCACGGGGGATGACCATTCGCGCAACGGGAGAGAACGACGAGCGCAGGACGACTGCTCGCGCGGCGAGCACTGCCAGGGAACTTGTGCCCTTCCTCGCCTACGTGTGGATCAACGGGGCGACGGGTTACGCCTTCTTCGCGTTCGCCCCCGACCTCATCAACGATTACGTCAACGAGGGCCTCGTGCTCTTCATCTTGATGTTCCAGCCCGTCGTGATCATGTTCCTCTCGCCCGTCTTCGGTCGGTTGTCCGATAGGTTCCACTCGCGAAAGGTTCCCGTCGTGGCCGGCCTGGCCGTGCAACTCGCGAGCTACGCGCTCATCCAGGCAACCATCAGCTCGGGGAGCGCTAGCGTTGCATCACTCGTCGCCGTCTACGTGCTCCGGGGACTGGCGATCGCCCTCGCCTCCTGCGAGAGCGCGTGGTTCTCGGACTTCACGTTCAAGCTCGCCGACAAGGAGGCGGGCACGGGGAACACGGGCGTCTCCTACTACTTCACCATCACCTCGATCGCCTGGGCGACGGGCGTGGTCTCCTTCGGGTGGCTCATCACGCTCGCGGGCATCGAGAACCTCGGCTGGCTCTGCATGGTCACGTCCGGCTGTGCCCTGGCCCCGGTGTTGGCCATCAAGGACCGGTACGCCGAGGCCCGCCACGCCTGCGCGGCCGCAGGTGCAGGTGCCCCCGCCAGGCGCTTCAGCTTCATAAGCGACATCAAGGAGCTCGACCAGGGCCCGCTGGTCTACGCTGCGATCGGCTTGCGCCACTTCGGCCTGATAACGGCCCTGTCGATCATCGCCATCGTCCTCGACGACATGCACCTCGACGCCGCCATGTCCGGCATCATCATCTCGCTCAACCCGGTCGTGCAGATCGCCGGGATGGCGCTTGCGGCGGCTTGCATCGCCCGGCTCCGCGTTAAGCCGCTCCACTTGTATGCCGCGGGGCTCGCGTGCTCGACGATCGTCGTGCTCTGTTATGCGCTGGGCGAAGGTATGGCGAGTGCCCCGCTGGTCGCCGTGGGCCAAGCTGCCATCGGCATCGCCTGGCCGTTCATGATAGTGGGCTTCGAGGAATACATAATCCGCAACGTCGATTGGTACAAGCGCGCCAACTACGTGTCATACCGCGAGGTCTTCATGAACCTCGGCAAAGTCGCCGGGCAGTTCACTTATTTCGTGTCCTTTGAATTGCTCGCCTTGAGCAGGCAATTCATTTTCACTGCACTCGTATTCTTCCCCCTCGCCGGTTTTATGCTCTCGATCGTCGCGATCGCACGGCACCGGGTGGGCGCACGGGAGCGCGAGGGCGGCAAACCGGCGCTTACCGCGGGGGAATCGAATTAAGCACGGGCATCCAATGGTACTTGACACCCGTCCCGCCACCGAGGAGATGCACCGATGACCGAGGAACCCGCGGACTCGAAGGGCATAAAGAGATACGAGAGGCTGCTCCAGCACAAGAAGAAGGAGGTGAGGATCGCCGCTATCAAGGAGATCCGCGACCGTGAGCTGAACGAGCGGAAGGCGATCCGCCTCCTCGAGGCCGTGCTCGAGCAAACCGTCGATCCAGATGAATGGGACGTCAAGAACGAGGCCATCATCACGCTCGGAGTTTTCGGTAGCAAGCACTCGATCCACCACCTCGCCGCGCACTTGAACGACGACAACCCCATGGTGCGGGAGTCCGCCGCCTACGCCCTCGGCCAGATCAAGGACAAGAAGGCGTTCGTGGAGCTCGTCGCCGCGCTCGATGACGAGTCGTTCAGCGTGCGAGAGAAGGCAGCCAACGCCCTCGCCAAGCTCGGCGACGCGCGGGCGGTCGACTCGCTCATCAAGAAGGCGAGGTCGCCCGACGTGAAGGTGCGGCTCTCCGTCCTCCCCTCGCTGCAGGCGTTCGAGGCCGATGCGCGGGCCATAGATGTCCTCGTCGAGGCCCTCAAGGACAAGGAGACACAGGCCCGCTTCCCCGCCATCATCGCGTTCAACAAGATCAAGAACGCCAAGGCGATCGACCCCCTCATCGAGAACCTGGCGGCTGAGGATCCCATCTTGCAGAAGGTGGCTGCCGACGCGCTCGTGTTCAACCTGGGCTGGGGCAGCATCGAGAACAACCAGCTCACCAAGTTCGGCGAGCGCCGCCGGCAGTTGCTGCTCGCGTCGGGGACGCCGGGCGGGATCCTCGGCGACCTCGCGTCCACGCCGACGAAGCGCTTCCGCGACCTCGCCGAGGAGATAAGCTTCGTGATGGGCCTTGACCAGGCAGACAAGGACAAGCTGGTGAATTATCTACAAGACCTGGACAACTTCTTCAAGATCGTCAAGAAATGACCTGGGCTCGCCGCGTCGAGCCAGCTCGGCAGCGCTAGATATAAATGGGATGGTAGGGAGGTGGAGAGCGAGGCACATGGTACGACGCTATTACCTCGCCATCAACTTGCTCTTCCTCGCCATCGTCCCGTCGTGGCTGGTCGTCGCTGCCTCTACGACCGGTTTCGACGTGGGTGCCAGATGGAGCATGTCCGATAACGCCGTGTCGAACTCGGTGTTCTTGCTCGCGTCCACGTTCGTGCTGTTTCTCATCGGCTCCATCCTACTCAAGAAGTTCTCGACGAACGGCAAGGACTCGGCACTGCTCCTCGCGTCGTACAACATCCTCTACGGCACGGGCTCGCTGCTCGAGGCAGCGGGGAACTACCTTGACTTCGCCCGGGTCTTCAACCAGGCCCTGGAAAACCTCGTCTTCGTCATCGTATCGTGGACGATGCTGTTCTTCTTCTTGTTCCTCCAAGATATCTTCACGGGATCGTTTTCCAGCAAGCAGCATAAAAGTTCTCACGTCGCGATGGCTTCGCTCGTCGCGATCGGGGCTGCGAGTATGGTCTTCGACTCCTTCTACCTTATACCCAGTGTGTTCAACTACGTCGGCTTCGGGCTACTCGGCGTCACGATGATCACCTTGTGCACGTGGTTACTTGTCGCCGCATCCAAGCTCGTGAAGAAAACCGGGGAAAGAAACGCGCGCATTGGCCTCATGATGATCGGTCTGTCGGGGGGCATCCTCATAGCGGTCATCCTCTGCATCGCCTTGAAGGCATTAATTAACGTACCAGCACTGGACGCGCTGATCCCGGTGTTCGTGTTCTCCGCGTCGATCGTCACGTATATGGGATACGTGTACCCCTCCAGGGCGCGGTCGCAACGAGCCGGCGAGGGGAAAGAAGGAGAGTAGGGGATCATACGAAGAGCATGATCGCGCTCACGAGCATCCCGACCCCGGCGGCGATGGCCATCTCGGCCATGCGCCAGAGCATCTGCACGCGGTGGGTCTGCCAGGCCATCTTGTATTTGCGGAAGAAGTTGATGAAGAGGCTGACGAGGGGGGACACCCCCTGCACCGCCGCCATCTTCACGGGCACCTGGAAGTTGCAGTCGCCGAGCTTCACCTTGAACACGTGCACCGGGTTGAGCATGATCGCCAGGGCGATGGCCGCGCACGTGAGGATCACGAGGCCGACGCGGGCGGCCATGAAGCCGGCCATGCTGGCCGGGACGAGCAGGCCCACCGGGAACCCCTGGAAGCCGATGAAGAACAGGATGGCCGTCACGAGCAAATGGTCAATGATGCTGAGCTTCCGCGGCTGCACCTTCATGTTGGCAGCCACGACGTCTTCCTTGCGGCAGTCCGAGAGCTGGCGCACCCCTTGGAAGTACAGGTCGTTCTTGAACAGCCAGCCCGTGCCGGAGAGCAAGTACCCCCGCCCCTCGTCGATCGCGCGGACGTCGACGCGGGAGTTGACGAACTTCAGGTCATTCTTCATCGAGTCGACGAAGATGATGATGCCGGCGATCAGCAGGACGAAGCGGAGCATCTCGCCGGCCCACAAGTAGAACACCCGGCTGGCGATGCCGATGATCACGAACAACGCGCCGCACGCGAGCCGCTTGACATCCCCAGCTTGCTTGATCGATGCGACCGGCTCGCCGGGCAGCCCCCGGCCTTCATCGTCAAAGAGGACGTGGGCCAGGTTCGAACGCTTGAGCGATTTATAGTTGATCGGGTAGTACGGGATCTCGATGAGCTTGTCCGTGGTCACGATCTCGATCGTGTAGTGCGAGTTGATGACGATCAGGAGCATACAAGCGAGCTGGACGGTGGCGCTGAGCAAGTAAGCCAGGCCAACGCATTCGCCCGCGCCGTCCATGAACGGGAATATCCCGCAAGTACCCATGCCATACAAGTCCGGGTTGAGGATAAAAGAGAACCCGTCGACGTACAAGAAATACACGGGGATGATGAAGAGGATCACCCAGAGGAACCGCATGCCCGTCCGGCCGTTCGTCAAGCGCATTGCCTGGATGTCCTGGAGCGGTATCTTCACGGACATGGACCGCGGGAACCGCATCTCGTCGATGACCAGGTGGTCCGGCGTGCGCGTGATGTTGAGCTTCATATAGGTGAAGGCGCTGATCACGAGCAGGATGGCACCCACGAGCAGCGGGAAGGCGCCGGTCGGGAAGAACATGGAAAATCCACCGAGGAAGAACCAGTTCCCAACGTCATTGTACCCGCCGAACTCGACCCCGTATTCGACGAGAAAGAAGACGCCCATTGCAAAGAGCAAGAGACCGGCGATCAATCGGCTCACCGGGTAACTCACGATCACGCTGTCCGGGAGACGAGAAGGCTTCAACGCGACCATGACAGCGCCCAGCCCGATGAACATGATGACAAAGTATATGAACAGCGTGAGATCCAACTGGAAATCCTTGTCAGTACCGCCAATCGAGATAGTGTAATCTAAGTACGCGCCGGGGATGCGTGTGCCGGAGAGGAGCATCAACACCGATATGACGATGAGGGTCGCGCCGGTGCCGAGCCCGACGATCCGCTTTACGAAATCTATCCTGTCCAATTTACCCTCACCCCGGTATTTGGCATCCCGATTATACCACGCATTATCCAGTATGGGGCCGTGAAGCTCGTACCTGGCATCTCTTCAAGACCGTCGCCTCCATGACTCGCCTGACTCATCTCGAATGGATTTCGATCCCACATGAGAATACTCGTCTTTTTTAGCTTTACCGTGAGGGGATGGTCGTAGAATTGCCCAGTAAGATCGAACTCCTCGAATAACGGCGCGAATAACACCCCAATGAAGTTGTTCTCGAAGAAATCGTGATATTTAGAAAAGTCGACTAAATGATAACTCGATGGCACAGAATCTAGTTTCCAGCCGGCATTCACATCAGGATAGTGGTATGGGTAGAATTCCATTAGCTGGTCCTCGACATCACGCTCGAAGGATTCGGACGCATCGCTACCATACACGGCACGTTTCGCGGCAAGGTAGATCGCGTTGAAATAAGGATTCCGATGGTAACGCACGCAATACCAGATCGAGTCCTCGAAATTCTTGATATATCTAGCAAGTAATGTTGGATCCTCTTCGAGCATGAGGAGGCCAAAGCACATGTCGATGCCGAAGTTGAAAGCGTAGTAGTTCGACACGATCTCCTGGATCCCGCCCTCCTTGCTGCCGTAGTACGCGTTCATGTTTTCCAGGGCGAGGTTGTAATATACCGACGCGTATTTCTCGGGATAAGCGAGCGCGCCCATCTTGAGCACCAGGAGCGCCCAGGTCGCCCCGTTAAACATGCGCATCTTCTGATCCACGCCGGTCGGCCCGCCGAAACCGCCGATGCCGAGAAAGTTTGACCGGAGCATCCCTGCGCAGAGCTGGTCGATGATGAGTTTTAACTTGGCGTACACATCGGGCGCATCGGCCTCGTCGAGGTACTTGAACGCGATGGCGATGCCCATGTAGTACCCGCCGTACTCGTCGTTGGACGTGTAGTCGCTCCAGCGATACTGGCTGTATGGCCACGTGCCGTTAAAATATTTGCCGTGATTGGGATTGAATAGACTATCGTAATCATTTGGATCAAAGAGGCCTTTGTGTTCAGGAGCAGCCCATTTTCGCGCGACAATCGCTCCGAACTCCGGCCCGAGCCCGCCATTCGGAACTGCCAGCATCATTGCCATCCCATCAACAAGGCGTTGGATCACTCGAAGCGCATCGTTTTTTAGCGTCTCATTTCCCTCTTTCACGCCGGCAAGATATTTTCCGATGAACCCAACAAGCGACGTCCCGGTCCAGAGAGCTCCGTTATCAGAAAAACCATAACCATATGTTGTTAAGACATCATAGTTGGTATTAGTAAAATCAGCAGTCACTGTATAATTGATGGGAATATGCCAGTTTTCAAATCGAGAATCGTAAAACTCCGCCATCTGAGCGAGTAAAGTGTAATTTGCGACGATGAATGTCGCTGGATCCGGTTTTAAACTTTCATCAGTGCCGAAACTCGGTATTTCATTAAAAATGTTGACGACTTGGCCGGCTATCGTGCTGAACGTGGCAACGGGGATGAGGAACGCCACGAGGGCGCCGATCCGATGGAGGTGTATCTTCTTCCTCGATCTTATTCTCATATTCTCACGCGGGAGGCTTGTGATATGAAATGTCCCATTCTTGGAGCGAAGATAAGTCCATGCTATATTTTCGAAACATCCGTGGGAGGAACTTGCACGCAACACGGCCACATGGGAAGTTTTTCATTCACGAACGGGCTCTTTCATCCCGGGAGTCCCATGATCGACACGCTGAAGTACGCCCTGGAGCTGGCCGTGGACTGGATCACGGACGTGGCACAAGTCAAGACCGAGAAGCTGACCATCGAACACGATTCCGCGAACCACAAGCACATCTATTGGAAGGGTGCCATCCGGGGCGAGTACAGCCCCGCCAACAGGAAGTGGGATTTCTTCTGCCCTTGCTGGCACACGGGGCAGGCCATCAAAGCCCTCGCGATGGCATCGTCGACCCCTGGCCTGAAGGGACGGGGCAAGACCCTCGATGCCGCCAGGGAGGCCGCCAACTTCCTGCTTGCGAACCAGGTCTGGGACGAGATGGACGGCGATCACGGGCTGATCCTCGCGTACGAGGACTACGGCCACCTCGTGAACGCGTCGGCCATCCTCGAGAGCTGCGACGGCTTGCTCCACCTCGCCGATGCCACCGGGGACGGGGTCTACCGCGACCGGGTGATCGGTGCTCTCGATTTCGTCGCCAGGAAGCTCTACATCCCCGGCCAAGGGTTGTTCGCCGACGCCTACGACCCCGCCAAGAAGACCATCGATAACTTTTATGGTACCGGCGGCCGGCCGCTCCTCGACGACGCGATGTTCTTGAAGGGCTGGAAAATCTCGGGGCGGGAGGACTTCAAGCGGATCTTCATCGAGACGTGCGACTGCTTGATCGAGGCCGAGGATCCCCCCGGGAACTGGATCTCGTTCAAGCCGGCGAGCGCGACCGGTGGCCACATCCACCCTCGGCACGCGTACTGGTGGGGCATGCCGTTCGTCGACGCGTACGAGGCGTTCAGCGAGCGCAGGTACCTCGACGTGGCCACGCGCGCGGCGGAATGGTATGTCAAGGCCATCAGGAAGGACGGCGGGATGATGCGGGACACGTTCGTGGACTTCAACACGCGGTCGTTCGGCCACGCGACGAGCG
>JAFGBX010000343.1 GCA_016932935.1 Promethearchaeota archaeon
GGCGGACGCCGTTTCCATCCACATCAACATAGGCGACACCGACGAGCCCGAGATGTTGCAAGAGATGGGCGACATATCCAGTATGTGCCGCTTTTGGGGCATGCCGCTCGTCGCCATGATGTACCCGCGAGGACCGAACATCAAGATCGAGCACGATCCTGAGGTCGTGAACATCGCCGCCAGGGTAGGCGCGGAACTCGGCGCGGACATCGTCAAGACCAACTACACGGGCAACGTCGACTCGTTCAAGGAGATCGTCAAGGGAACGCCGGCACCCGTCATAATCGCAGGCGGGCCGAAGATGAACACGGTTCGGGACATCTTGACGATGGTCCACGAGGCGGTCATCGAAGCCGGCGCGGTCGGCGTCGCAATGGGGCGTAATGTATGGCAATCCGACGATCCCACGAGGATGGTGCAGGCCCTTTCCAAGATCATCAACGAGAACTGGACCGTCGACGAGACGCTGAAGGAATTCAATTTCTGACCGGGAGAGTGTTGATCCGTCACCGATTGCCACCCGCGCGAAGCCCCTCCTCCCACCTGGTCGCTTGGAACGGCGGGATCCATGGCACCGGCAACGTTGATGACGGTTCAAGGGCCCTCCCGCCCTTGGAAAGGGGTTTGAATCGATCTTCTGGATTTCGGATCCGGAAAGCGACGGCACCCGACGCTCTTCCGGCAAGCTTCGGTGGATTTCTGGAGTGACATGCCAGCGCCCCCGCCGCCTTGGTATTGGTTACCAGAAAGTGAAGTGTTATTAACCGTAAAACGATATTGGATCATATCCTTTCGATAAAGGAGTGATCGATTTTGATAGTCACCACGAAAAAAGCTATGTCTGACATCCTTGGCTTGCTCAAGCCGTTCGAGAAGGTGTTCCTCATCGGGTGCGGCAGCTGCTCGACGGTATGCCTCACGGGCGGCGAGAACCAGGTCAAGGAGATGGCGAAGGTTCTCTCCGGGGAATCTTCCTACAAGTACGAGGTCGAAGTCGAGAAGGAATACGTGGACGAGAAGGGGAAGACGAAGAAGAAAAAAGAGCTGGAAACGCGCGAAGCGAAGTGCGAGGACAAGCACGTGGTCTCGGGCACCATCATCCTCGACGAGCCTTGCGACATCCGGCTAGACAACAAGGAGCTCCCGACCGCGCCGGGCCTCGCTGATGCCGACGCCGTCCTGGTCATGTCTTGCGGCGTGGGGATGCAGACCGTCTACCAGTCGCTCATCAAGGCCCGCGAGGGCGGAAAGATCCCCAAGCTGCCAAAGGTCTTCGTCTCCAACGACACGCACTTCATCGGCCAGACCGAACGCATCGGCGTGTTCCACGAGATGTGCCGCGGCTGCGGTACTTGCATGCTCAACGAGACCGGGGGGATATGCCCCGTCGTCTTGTGTGGTAAATCCCTCATGAACGGCCCCTGCGGCGGTATGATCGACGGCAAGTGCGAGGTCAAGGACTACACCATGCCGTGCGGCTGGGCTCTGCTCTACGAGCGCCTGAAGCTGCTGGAGAAGCTCGAGCAATACACGGACGTTAATAATCCGAAGGACTTCGCACTCTGGTACTCCACGCGCGACGTGAACAACAGGTGATCACGATGGTCAAACAAGTATTCTCCAACCTGAAGAAGGCCCTCGTTGAGGGCAAGTTCGTCTTCACGGGCGAGCTGGAACCGCACTTTTCCACGTCGATCGACGACACGATCGAGGACGCCAACGCCATGAAGAGCTACGTAACCGCGGCCAACGTGACGGACAACCCGGCGAGCGACACGGGCTTCGTGAGCAACGTCGCGTCCAGCATCGTGCAGAAGGAGACGGGCCTCGAGATCATCTGGCAGCTGCGCTGCACGGACAAAAACCGCATGGCACTGATCGCCGACCTGCTGGCGGCGCCGCGCCTCGGCTTGAAGAACGTGCTCGCCCTCACGGGCGACCACCCCTGGTGCTCGCCGCACTGGCGGCCGTCGAAGCCCGTCTACGACCTCGACTCGACGACGCTGATCCGCCTCGTGAACGAGATGGTCGAGAAGCACACGGCGTTCGGCAAGGAATATGCCGGCCCCACCGTCGAGCTTAACGTGGGCGGCGCGGCCAACCCGAACGCCGGGCCGCTCGAGGCCGAGCTCTTGAAGCTCCACAGGAAGGCCAAGGTCGGCTGCGACTGGTTCCAGACGCAAGTCGTGTTCGACGTCCAGAAGACGCTCGACTTCCTGAAGGAAGCCAACAAGGCCGGCGTGCCGGTGCTCATCGGCTTGTTCCCGATCAAGTCATACGAGGTCGCCAATGGATTCAACACGATGGTACCAGGCGTGAAGGTTCCGGACGCGTTGATGGCCAAGTTCAAGCAGATCAAGACCGAGTGGAAGAACGTGGACAAGAAGCGCATGGAGGAGGAATACCTGAAGTTAAACGTAGACTACCTCGGCCCCTTCATCCAGGAAATACGGGATAAGAAGGCTTGCGCGGGCATCCACATCATGGCTGTCCACTACCCGACCTCCTTCGCTCCCCTCTTCAAGTATGTCCAATAGGGGCCCGAACCCCCCTTTCTTTTCCTAACAGAATCGCCAAGGTTTTTATTAAGTTTATTATTCCAGCAAGCAGACGTGAACCGATTCCGTTAGTCTCTACCGGCTGAACGTGGAACCCCGGCGAACACGGAACAGCGGGTTCGGTTTCACGTTCTGGTCGAAATAAAGAACGAATGAGTAGTGATCGTCAATATGGTAGATGGCGTTTGCAAGTGGTTCAACAGCCGCAAAGGCTATGGCTTCCTCACGCCCGATGGCGCGCCCGAGGGTGAGAAAGCGGACGTTTTCGTGCACCACACGAACATCAAGATGGAAGGCTTCCGTGCCCTCTACGAAGGCGACAAGGTGACATTCGACATCGAGGACGGCGAGAAGGGGAAAGAGGCCAAGAACGTTGTGATCGTCGAGAAGGCTCCACGCCCGAAGCGTCGTCGAGGCCCCCGCAAGGAGGGCGCCGCCGATGCCGCAACGGAAGGGAAGGAGGGCGCCGCCGATGCCGCAACGGAAGGGAAGGA
>JAFGBX010000344.1 GCA_016932935.1 Promethearchaeota archaeon
CGGCCGCCCCAGGGGATGCCCGCGTCCTTGGCCGCCTTCGCGTACGCCGCCCGCACCCGCGCTCCCTCCATGCCGCGCAGCTGCTGGATCGACAGGCCGTCGGGCACGGGCTCGGTGAACCGGAGCCGGTACATGCGCTCGACCACGCGCAACCGGGTCTCCGGGTAGCTGGACAGCCTGGCCTGCTTCATGATGTTGTGGGCGCTGCGCGTCTTTCCGAATCCTTGCGCGTACAGCCTAATGCCCTCCTCGCCGGCCCACAACACGAGCACCCCGTTCTCGGCGAGCGACCGCACCGCCGCGTGGCTGATGCTCGTGCCGGGGCCGAGCATGAGCACGGCCAGCCCGGCGCACGGCACCTGCACCTTGCCCTCCTTGTCGAACAGCGCCACCGACAGCTTGTCCTGCTCGACCTTGCAGTGCTCGACGTACAGGTAACTCGTCCCGTCCTGGAACTTGGGCAGCTCGTGCAAGTCACGCATCGCTCGAACCTCGCGCTCGATGCCGTCATCGTGATGGAGAACGCATCCACGTTCACCCTCGTGAGGGGATTCAAAAGGCCTCCGTTCTTAACAAGGTGAGAAGCTGGCAGCAAGATAGTAGTAGCGGATAGCATTGCAGTAGTAATTCCCGTATTTATCCAGAAAACCTGTCGATATACTATAGCAATCGGGTAGCAATCGGATAGTGACGGCTATAAGCCGTAGCAATGCTCAAGTATGCGGTAGTACATCTTTTCTCATGCGTCGATTGCGGCGTGTGGAGGTCGAGCGGCGGCTGGCGATCTGCCAGGCCAAGGAGGAAGACCCGACCTTGCGGTACGTCGACCTGCAAGTGCGGTTCCACGCCGGGCCGAGCATCGTGGCGATCGCGCTCAAGGCCGGGGCCGACACGTGGCTCTTGATGCTCGGACGGGCACCAGCAAAGGCAAAGGCTAAGGATAATGGGATCGCCTCATCGAGCGATCGAACAAGCGACAGATGGGAATACCTCGCTGTCGAGGTCTCGTCGATCGAGGGCGGCGAGGGCACGATCACGTACCAAGCGCGTGACGACGGCGACGAGGAACCGGGCATCACGGGCGTGGCGACGATGGCGGATGCATTGGGCGCGTACGGCAAGCTCGGCTGGGAGCTGGCGGGGATGCAAAAGGTTGGCCGGGGCGGCGTGGCGTTCGCGGGGGCCTGGGAGGCCGTTTTCAAGCGCCGATTCGTGAGCAAGGAGGCCCGAAAAACGAGCTGATCCGGGAAGCTTTTGCCTGGGTTGTGGATGAACCGAATGCTTCCCTCACAAGAGTGGATAGATTCAACATTATCATAATCTTGCCTGGGATGAAATGCTTAATCTTCAAGGCCATTGCCATTTCGGGGTTCAGGCTCGGTGAGATGAGATTGTTGTTCTATCTAAGATCAATCGCCTAGCTAATCTCGATGGTAGAAATGCCTGCCATGGGCACCCCTCGCCTTCAGTTGATAATCCCGTTGGCTCGCAAGATAGACAGGGTTGCATCGATGGTGCTCGCCGATTGCTCGAATTTAGGCTTCCTGTTTAGCAGGATGTGCTTCAAGGCTGCATCACTGTACCGGAATTGCCGGCCAAGATAAATGATCGATGCACACAACTCCAACAGGTCTATCCTGCCCAGCGATGTCGATTGCCCGTTGATCTCGGCCACCAGATCCTTCAGCCGGGCGATCTTCTCGGGCGCGAGGAGTGGTATCGGCAACCTCGCTGCTGCGTCCATTGCTTGCAAGGAATAGGCGTCGCGGGTGAGATCCGGGGAGTATGGCCCGTACTTGTACCAGTTGAAATCGTAGCCGAGGTCGCAATCGAGGACTGCGAGGAGGTAGATCATTTTCTGCATCACGAGCCGGTCATCGAACGTCTTGACGGGATCTTGCCATTCGAGGCCAAGTGCATCTAGAACGCCGGCCAATCGAAGCTCTCGTTCCATCGGGCTGCCTCACTTTTTTTTATGGTTCGGACTTTTACTAAACCCTTGAGAATTAACAGGCACCGGGTGCATCGAATTTCTGGATCTCTTTCATCACCAGATGTGAACACCTATGCCCACCACATATATGAATCATTTCGTCTTGCGGGTGGCCGGGATCAACGTGGGATCTCGAGAGGAGGCCACGGGAAATGCGTTTACTTGAAGCAAGGAGGACATCATCGTCCATTCCCGACGATAGTTGCACGACCAACACGAAGGTAGTACCCTGATGGTGGCTCGTGTAACAAAGCCGGACTCGCGGTTATGCCGTCCGGGCCGCGTTCGGGGGGCCGACGCGATGCATATTCGGCCCGGCGTTTAAAAAAGGGCGCGGTTTAACAGCCGCACGTGGTTAGAACGCGTCGTTATCACCTTTCTTCGAGACGTGGTCGAGGATGTCGGCGGCGAGCCGGACGGCATCATCGAGTGAAAAGGCGGCCGTCTTGTCCCCTAGAGATAGGACGACGTGTCCCCCCACCCGCTCGATGCGCACGCCATGGTGGGATCGGGAAGCCCTCGGGCGCGGCTTGGGCGCAGCACCCCCGTCAGAGGCCCCGTCAGAGGCCCCGTCAGAGGCCCCGTCAGAGGCCCCGTCAGAGGCCCCGTCAGAGGCCCCGTCAGAGGCCCCGTCGGATATCGGAGCGCCCGCGCCGGCTCGTGGTCGTTCCGAGAGGCCCGGCTGGATGCCCGCGGCGAGCGATTCCGTGATGAGCATGTCGAGCTTGCTCGGCCGGGCGGCGCGCGCCCGCATGATGGCCTGCCAGTACGGGCAGCCGCCGTCGCCGACCTTGTAACCTTCCCTCGTCACGTGCCCGGGCATCATCTTCCCAGTTCGCGGGTTCTCGACCTTGAAATCCCACGTGCGCCAGTAATGGCACTTGTCGCATTCGCCGGCGTCGACCGCGTACCGCTCGCGATAATCGACGGGAACCGTGCCCGGCTCCACGGCCTGCGGGCCATCTGTCGAGGGGCGGCGTTGGGCTTCCATCTCGGATCAGTGCCTCCACTCGGGAGTGGCTGCTTATCAACGCCGGGGGTGGTGCGAATTTCTGAATGCAAGGCGTTTTTGGGCACATGGTCGATTCCATCGAACCGGTTCTGAAAGACAACCGAGATCATTTGACGGTGTTTTTCATCGTCCTCGTCCGAGCCATAATGAAGGAACGCGACAACCCACCCTCGTATTACTTCGCCGTGATACACATCATCCGGGTTATGGTCGCCGAATTCAGAGGCACCATGGATCCGCGGGTTCTCGACGCGATCCGGTGCTTTATTCGAAGCTTTCTCAGATGAAGGCGGACGAGCGACCAAATAACAGAGCGCTCGAACCTGCCGTGCTCTCTGTCGTTCGCCATCAGACCAATCTCATGTCCTCGAATGCTTCACCAGCCGCACGTGTTGGTACATCGCATCGATGATCGACCCTACACGAGCGGGTATGGGCTTGCCTGCGCATCGATCCTGGGAGACGATCGGGGTATGCTTGTACTTGCCATCGACCATCGGTTCGATGTCTGGTTGGATGCGTGCTAACGACCAGAACGAATCGATCAGAGGCGATGTTCGTGTATCCCTTTGGTCGGGAGGGTGTAAAGGGTCTGTTGGGGAGTTTTTCGGCGAGATGCCGGAGAACAGATGGCATCGCCCCCGCGTAAAAGCAGCCCTTGGATCGGCCTTCGAATCGCTAGGTATCGCAGCGAGTACGTCGTGCGCGGTCAAGGCCGCGGGAGGCAGTTTCTCGTACCCGCGATGAATCCATCCGATGATGTCATCCATCGGAAGGCCTCGTACTTGTAGTATTCTTGCGGGGGATTGATCGAGATATTGCATGATACGAGGCATTGCAACACGAACGTGTTCGCATTGAACCTGCGTCAGGCGAGGTACCTTGGAGTTCGTTCCTCCAGTCGCCATGTCGGGTTCCTTCCCGACCCCGCCATCGGCCTTGCAGGTACATGTTATCCGGGTGCTGCCAGGTTCGAATGGAACCACGTGGATTCCCCTTTCGATGAGATCCCGGTCTAGTTGCTCCTTTATCGTGCCGATAGATTGCGGAGAAGGCAGCGGGATCCGGTCAGCGTGTCCCGTTCGATAAAAAGCGTTTGCGGATCTGAGATGCGCGGCCCTCATTTCCTTCATCCACGTGTCTAGGAGCATGGAGAACATGAATTTTCGTGCGATCGTCTCCGTGACCTCGTGCACTTCGCCCAGCGAGAACACCTTGACCTGAACGGCCACGGTCGCGTGGCCATCGCAGTACTCGATAGCACCAGGAGCGAGCTTGAAGTCTGGCTTGGAGAGGGCGGAAGGCCCGTCTTGGAGTAAGAGTGCAAAGGGATTGGTGTACCCGTATTGGAAGGTAAATCGCTTTGGACCAAGATCATCGAGCGTGATGGGGCGATGCAAGACGTGTTCTAGGCACGTTTTCAAGCGCCTCGTCCAGGCATCGGTTAATTTAAGTTGTGCACTCATCGGGTCGCGCCTCCTGCAGAACGTCGTTTCGCAACGCGAACACGCGCTTGAGTTCTGTCGTGCTCATCTCCGTGATCCACTTGTCTCCTTGATCGATGACGTTTTCTGCAAGTGCTCTTTTTTCCTCGATCATCTTGTCAATCTGTTCCTCGATCGTGCCGAGGGCGATGAACTTATAAACCATCACGCGTCGTGACTGTCCAATGCGATGTGTACGATCCGTTGCTTGATTTTCGACGGCGGGATTCCACCATCGATCGAAATGAACGACGTGGTTAGCAGCAGTGAGGTTCAAACCGTTACCACCAGTTTTTAGAGTTAGCACGAAGATCGACGGCGATTCGGGGCCTCCGGCCTGGAACGACGCGATCATTTGCTCGCGCTGGTTGGCTGGTATCGCCCCGTGCATGAACAGGATGTTGGTTCGTAACTTTTCTTGCAAGAATCGTACCAGGATCTCGCCCATGTGGACGAATTGCGTGAAGATGATGCATTTCTCATTCAACGCCATGACGTTCTCGACGAGGTTTTCGAGTCTGTCGAGCTTCAAGGAACGCCCGGATATCCTTCCCCCGGCGTTCAAGTACGCCTCGGGATGGTCGCATACCTGCTTCAGCTTCACGAGCGTGGCAAGAATCAGGCCCCTCCGTTCCATGGGCGATGATGCCTCGTCCACCTTGTTGAGCATTTCATTCACGAGTGCTTGATATAACGAAGCTTGCTCCTGCGTGATGTTGCAATACTCTGGAACCTCGATCTTGTCGGGTAGCTCCGGGATCAAGGTTTTATCCGTCTTCACACGCCGAAGGATGAAGGGATGGATGATGTGCTTGAGATTCTCCAGGACGACACTAGATTCCTCGTCTTTTCTTCCGACCGGGAGCTCGAACGTGGTGTGGAACTCATGAACCGAACCCAGGTACCCCGGGTTCAAGAAGTCCATGATCGACCAGAGCTCCGCCAGGCGGTTCTCGACCGGTGTTCCAGTCAGTGCGATCTTGTGGCGAGAGATGAGGGACTTGATGATACGGGTTTGTTTTGCCTGGTCGTTCTTGATATTTTGCGCTTCATCGATGATGATGGCATTCCATTGGAAAGCCATGAATAATTCGGCATCTCTCTGGATCAAGGCATATGAGGTGATGATCACGTCATGATCCGCGGTATATGTCATGAATGAATCGTCCTTGATGCGACGGGTGCCGTGATGGATGGCGATTTTCAAACAGGGCGCGAATTTCTGGAATTCCCTCACCCAATTTCCGAGAACCGATACCGGGCACACGACGAGGTTCGTTCGGGTTGTGCGGGGTGATCCATCCCCGCCCGAGATCGCTCCGATCCCTGGTAGGTTGGCCGATGCACGTTCCCTATCGTGGAGAAGGAACGTGATGGCCTGGACGGTCTTTCCGAGCCCCATGTCGTCAGCAAGGCACCCCCCGAACCCATAACTGGTGAGAAACGCGAGCCATTCAACCCCTCGATGCTGGTATGGTCTTAATTCTCCCTTCATGGCGCGTGGTAGGGGCACGGGCTCGAGGGAGGCATGCGAAGTAAAGCGATGGATGAGCTCCCGGGCAGAGCCGTTTCCCTCGATCCGAAGCACCCGGAGCCCGCTCGGTACCTGCTCCTTGCCGAGACCAAGGCGCAACACCTTGCCAAGGGTGAGGGGAGCATCCTTCCGTTCCTCCGTGATGAATCTGGAGGCCTGCATGCCCAGTGTTTCGGGGATTTCGAGCCATTTCCCCTTGTAACGGACTAGGGGGGTCTTCTTGCGAACGAGTTCCTCGAATTCTACCAGCGACAGGGTGTCTTGCCCGATCGCGATCTTCCAATTGAACTTCATGATGGAACTCGCGTTGAACAGCGAGCCCGGCTGATAATCAAGCATGTCGACATCGATGACGAGCCCCGTGTCCTTTTTTTGCCCGATCCAGTCGAGCCCGTGAACCTTTATCCCATCGCATTCAAGCTGGTGACGAGCCCTCGTTGCTAGGTCGAAGACTTGCTTGGCGTTCAACATCACGGCGGACGGCAGCGCTTGGGAAAGGAATGCATTGAACGGATCGAAGCCACGGGACAAGATCGCGATGGTTTCGAGGATCAGGCGACAGACGGGGTGGCTATATCCTGGCTGCCCAGCGTTTGTCCCACAATACTGGCGCCAGGCTTTACTTGCTAGCAACACGTGGCCCGAGCCCTGATTCTGGAACACAATTAGCGCGGCAGTCCATGTTTCCGCCTCCCCTTCCTGCTCATCGTTAGTGGTGGTTGCTTTTCGAACCGCTGGGGTTGGAACCACGACGACGCATGGGATCCAGGGACGATTATCCACGATTGCTGCCGGTTGACCCGTCCAAGCTGCGAAGTTCAGGACCGCATCGTGAAGGTTCTGGACGTATGCATCGGACACATCCGAAGAGCTCCCTTCGGCTTCGATGACCACGCCACGGCCCCACGCAAGATCCTGTAGCCAATCGAGATACAGTTTCAACGAATGCTTCTGTCGAAAAGCATACAGCTCGCGGCCAAATTGCTGCTTGAACCTGTTCTCTGATGCGGGGAATTTCTCAAGAGAGTCGATGAATCCACGATTCGCGAGGACATCGTGGATATAACCGTTGATGACCTCGTTCAAAAACTGTTCCACGTGGGTTTCCTTGAATTCTTGAACCTGCTTCATTTCTGGATGCTCCCAGTCGACATCGGGCAATCGGGAGAAACATGAGAGGGGCGTGAGCTCCGCGAGACGCGGCAAGATGTCGGCGGGCAATTTGTCCCACGACGATTGCCAGGATGCCCTGAACACCCTCGAGGCCCTCGTCCGGATCTCTAGCAACACCGGTAGGAATGCGCCGGTTTTTGCGATGTCCACGCCGGTGGACGCTATAGCAATCCATCTTTGCAACGAGGGCCCAATCTCGAAGGGAGGTTTTTTTATTTTCTCGATGTCGCGAGAGAAGGCGAGGAACCGCTCCGCAGGGAACGACGCGCACCAAACGCGCCACGGCCGAAGGGAGACGCCATCATGCTCTCGTTGAATCGAGGGGTTCGGGTCTCTCGACGAAGATGTAGGATTTGGTGTTGAGGCCGATGATGGTGTCGAGAGTGAGACAAGGGGGAAAGAAGAAGAGGGAAGAGGCGAGACGGATGTCGATGGAAGGAATCTCTCGAGCAGAACATAGGACACGTGTTTTCTGTTGCTTATCGATGGAAAACTCGTCATGAGTTCCTTCAGCGTTTGTTTTTCTAGCGCGAAGGGGTGGTGAGTAATTCCCTTTCCTTCTTTCTCTCGTTTCCTCCCAGAAAGGGTTCTGGTGCTCTTATCGGGTGATGAAAGCGCCCGAGATGGGTCAAGGTTGCCTAATATTTCGCCCCAAAGGAAGAACACGTTCCCTTTAGCATTCATTTCCAAGCTTGCATGGAGGATCGGGCCGACCATTGAAACTCGTTCAATTCAACATGGCTAACCTTATTTTGCATCGCATTAATCCCTTAATACCTAATACTAAACCTTTTCGACCGCGATGGATCAACAAGCACACGGACAACGGACAATCCTATTGGAGAACGCTCGACATGGCCTGGCGAAAAATCAGGACGAAAGGTGGCCCCACAAGAGGAAGAATGTCCCCCTCCAAAGCATACAACAAGCGCAAGAGTATCTGGGACGAAGACGATGATTTTGATGATGATGACGACCACGATGACATGTTTGAGTGGATTGGGGCGGAAAACGATGACGACGATGATTTTGATGATGATGGATTAGATGCGGAAGATATGATCCGCGCGCTAGCGAGCCTCCTCTCTGAAGGTTCGATAGGGCACGCAAAGCTGCCGAACGTGGCGGGGGTAAGATCTCGGGCGGTGACTATTAGGACGGGGGCACGCAAGAACAAGAACACGAGAGGTGACGTTAGTGTCCAACAGGTGCCACACGAGCTTTCTACACGGATTTTCAACGCAGTGAACGAGGCTATCACGCATGACCGGCGTCGTTGCGGTGGAGATGTGAGATGCTGCTCGCAGTACTGGATGGCGATACACGAGTTGGAAAGGCATTCGAGCGCTGTTCTGACGCGGTGCATGATCGAGCATCTGACATCCTCGGGTGAAAAGAACATCATCGAGGTCTTTCCCATTCTCGACGATCTGCCCCTCCTACCGTTCCTTTACGAGCAAGTGGCCACGATGGTCGCATCACCAAGCAACGTGCGGCGCCGGCCCATATTAATTGCCCTCCTGCGGTGCTTGTCCTTGTCGAATTATCCGCGAGATACTAGCGCTTCGACCAAGCAGGCGGATGCGGTTACTCTCATGAAGCGTTACAAGATAAAGCCTCAAGAGGTGAATACCTTTCTGGATCGTGCTAAGCTTCACGAAATGTGTATTCCTTCTGTCCCGGAATGGATACAATCGTCATTGAACGAGGCAAAAGCGAGCCATCGCTCGAATCCACGCAGCAAGGAACCGGTCAGGCAAGCGTCAAGGGTGAGGAACCCCGGTACAGATTATCTTGGAGAGGGGCATCAGGCACCTCGTGAAGCACCTCGCGGAGCACCAACTGAATCGGGCCTTGCGATGAGAGGTTCCCTTGATGGAACGAACGAGTTCGGAAAAAAAACACCCCCCGAAACGATCTTTAAACAAGCGGACATGCAAGTCCTATATGAACGGTCATTCAACGACCTCGAGCGTGATCCATCCGTCTCGGCATGGTTCGAATCGATATCGGCCAAGTGGCAAGCGTGCAAGAGCTTCGCTCCGACATGCAAGATATGCCCTGCATATATTACACGGGGGCCGAAAATAGTAGCAGCAGCATATTACCATTTGACGAGAGAGCTCCCCCCGGCGTGGCGATGGACACAACTCGAAGCATTATTAACCCTCGTCCTTCCCAAACATTATAAAGCCAATCAATGCTTTTTGGATCAAATTGGGCGGGTAATAAGTGCGTTTTGCTACTTCCTTGCGGAGGATCTGCAGCTGAAAGACTTAAAATCGTTCCCCGGGATGGTACAATCGATCTGGCAGAAAATATCGGATGCCAAGTAAGTCGTACTAATGGGCAGGCATCCACGATTTGTTGCGTGGGACGAGTCCTCCAGATGGCCGTCTTCGCTGGATCCTTGATCTGTACGACCTTTTCTCCGCTATGCATGAGCCATTGGGGCTGAGCGCAAATCCATCCGGTGTTAGCCTCCGCAGTCGGGCCAAGGATCATGCGAGCCCTGCATCCCGAGCACGCGGCCCGAGAACGACGTGACGATGGTAATCAAGTCCTCGACGAGCTCGTCGTGCATCGAACGCGTCGCCGCGTGTCGGGCGATCGCGATGGACGCGCCGTGGCTCGCGAAGCGCTGCCGCAAGTGCTCGAACACAAAGTGAGTCGACCGGTTCTTGTGAGGGGTTTCTAAACAGTCCTTTTTATCTTCGACAATGTTAGCCTGGATGAATCTGGACTTGATGTCCAAATATTTCTAGGCTTGAAAAAACGGTTATGACCAGAAGTGGCCTGCGGGGCATTTCCCTTCGAAGAGCATCGATGCCCCTCCATTGGTGCAGGTGGGTAGCGCTGGCATCATCGCCGTTTGAGCTTGAGCAGCTTCCAGTACGTGGGACGTTCCTGGTCGTTGAACACGCGCTTGTCGTAGTGTTCGACCTGCTTGACGAGCATCACGAGCGCCGCCTCGAGTCTCGGGTCGCCGACGCATTCCCGCGGGCTCTTTCCGAGCAGCACCGCCTTGGGCTCGTCGGCCCACGACCTCATGCGCTTCGCGATGAGCTCGACCGGGAATGTAGGCATGTCGTCGTCATCGGGGAAGTCGTCATATTCGTCGTCGTCCTCGTCGTATGCGCCATCTTCGTCGATGTCTCCATCGTCGTAGTCATTCTCGACGTCGTTCCAGCACCAGCCGGATCCATCGCCCGCGATCCCGGCGCTAGTCGATGCCCTCGCGAATGGTTCCTCGTCGGCCCGGGCATTGTAGGCGACGTCCATGAAGTCCTTCATGGTGATGGTCTTCTGCCACGTGATGCCAGCACCGTCCAGGCGTTTCAAGGCGTCCTCGCACGATGCCTTCAGGTAATCCACGCGGGCGTCGTCACGGGCGTATATCGTGAGGCACCCCTCGGCATCGAGGGTGATCGTGTCCCTTGCCTGGTGTTGGCGCGGGTGTCGGTCTGCTCCCTCATCACCGGCATCCCGGTATTCGAAATAGGTGGCCTCGCTCGCCCGGTCGTAGGCGCCCTCGATCTTTTCAACGAACTCTTCCAAGGACAGGTCGAGCAACGAGGCGAGGGGCGGGAGTAACAGGCCCGGTTCACCCGCGTGCCCGTCGTCGTTCCCGTACCCGGCCGCGTCCCCCGTGTCGGTTTCGCCACCACCACCACCACCACCACCACCACAGCCGCCACTCCCGGGCAGCGGCAGCGTCCCGACGAGCTCGACCTTCATGAAGTGCTCCTGCTCGTCCAGCTCGCAAGGCGCGAGCCGGTCGTTCACCGCGAGCAAGGCGTCATGGAACGCCTCCTGCGACGGCACCCGCGCCGTTCCGAAGTGCAACCGGTATTGCAGGATGTCATCGGCGGGCGGGGTGCCGGTTTGCCCCTCGCCGCCTCGCTCGGTGGCGGTTCCTTCTTCGTTCGTCATTAGCTGGTAGATCGTGTGGACCACGGTTGGGTTCGCCCGAATGAACGCGGCCAGCTCGGGCGAGAACAGGCCCGCGCGCTCGAGCGGGTCGTTCAAGACCGGGAACGCCGCGAACAGGGCGGCATGTCGGGCTTCCAGGGCGTCGATCGTCGCGCCCTCGTGCTCCAGCGCCTGCTTGAGGTGGAGGAAGAGCAGGATCCGGTTGATGAGTGGGCGCTTGATCGATGGCACGCCGATCGTGATGATGTCGAACGTGTGGAAGCCGTCGATCGCGATCATCCTGCCGAAGACGAGCGCCCACTGCTCGTACTTGGAATTGAAGTTCGGATCCTTGAACTCGTACATGTTCCCACTGAACATGTCCTTGAGCAGCAGCCAGCCCGTGTACCGCGGGTCAGCGCCTTGCCGCGCGTTGATCACCTCGAATGCCGAGAGAAAGCCAGCGCTCAAGGCCTGTCGGGCCTTTTTTTCGGCAGCCGGTTCGACCGCCTTCTGCAGCTGCTTCCGCGTGAAGACCTCGAGGAGCGGCCTGTCGTATCCCGGCAGCGTGTTGTCCTGGGCGATCTCTTGGAACATGATCGTTCTCGCGAGGATCTCGCCCGGCGGCACGCCGGGGGAGCCGCGGAAGTAATCGAGCACGTGTTGGTGCCTTTGCTGGAAATCCTGCAGCGTGGTCGCCCCCATCTTGCGGGCAAGCGAGTCCGCCGTTCCCTTGATGGCCATGTTTCCCCGGTTATACTCGTTGACGAGCTTTATCTGCGTGGTCGCCCGCAACTTGTTCAACGTGTCCTTGTAGGTCGACATGAGCCGCCTCAAGTCGAAGCGCGTGTGGTTTGCCCTGTAGCAGCAAGCCTTGAACGGCTTCAAGCTCCCACAACCGCACGGCTCGTTCAAGCGTGCATTCTTGTCAGGCTTATGCCCGAGGGCGCGATCGATCCTTTTTGTCGCTTGAACGCGTTTCTTTTCGATGAATTGCGCATGACGTCGTTCTCGTTCCCTTGGATCCATGATCCCGCGTACGTCGCCACCTTTTTATCGCTGCTTGATGGCCGGTTAATAACGTCTGCTCCCGCCGTGTCGTGCTCGTGCAGGTCGTGGGGCACATCATCGATTGGTCCTGGCCGCCATGTAAGGGGCGGTCGGTCACGCCTGTTTGCCCCATGACCCGACCGGTTACGCTGCTCGAGCACTCTAGACCTCCTCGACACTCCGACAGCAAAACAAGTTGATCAGAGAAGTTGTAACCTGAGTCGTGGCCGTTTGAACCGGATGGTGCCTTATCCTCCAAGGCCATAGCTATGAAGGAGACCAAGCCCGGTGACCACACGTCGCCGTTCTTATAGCGATCGTGTCTAGTGTCTAGTGTCAAGCCGTTGATACGGCGGTTTTTCAAGGCGCGCCGCCAGGGGGTGGATAGCATGCTCGCGATCGACGACGATGCCGGCCCGGCCGCGCCGCGGCGCCGGGTGGTCGTGAAGAAGCACGGCGAGGCGAACGTGCTCGACGCGGCGTTCCAGCGGCTCGAGTACCTGTTCACCCGCTTCGACAACGTGTGCTTCGCGGTGAGCGGCGGGAAGGACTCGGGCGTCGCGGTCCAGCTCGGCAACATGGTCGCGAAGCGGCTCGGCAAGCAGTTCTCGGTCATGTTCGTCGACCTCGAGGTCATGTACGACGCGACCGAGCGGTTCGTGCGGCAGATCCGCGAGATCACGGCCCCCAACTGCAGCGGCTTCTACTGGGTGTGCCTCCCGCTGTGCGAGGACAACTCCACGTCGGCCTTGAGCCCGGAGTTCATCACGTGGGAGCCGGCGGCGAGGGAGAAGTGGACGAGGCAGGTTCCCGACGGCGCCATCACGGTCGACACGGCCCCGTTCCCCTTCCCGTTCTACGAGAACGTCATGGACTTCGACGGCTTCGTCCACGGGTTCGCCAGCTGGCTCCACGCCAAGAACGAGGCGCGCCGCACGGCCGTGGTCATCGGCATCCGGACAGACGAGTCGCTGCGCCGGTTCCTCGCCGTGGCCTCGGACACCAAGCCGCGCTTCGAGAACCTCATCTGGACGACCGAAGTACGCCCGGGCATCTACAACGCCTATCCCATCTACGACTGGCGGGTCGAGGACGTGTGGGGTGCGACCGCCAGGCTCGGCCTCGAGTACAACCGCGTGTACGACCTCATGCAGCAGGCGGGCGTGCCGCTGTCACGCCAGCGCATCTGCCAGCCGTTCGGCGCCGCGCAGAAGGCGGGGCTCGACCAGTTCCGTGCCATCGAGCCGGAGACCTGGGAGCGCATGCTCGACCGCGTCGAGGGCGTGAACTTCGGGGCGATCTACTGCCGAACCGCCCTCTTCGGCAACATCACGTCCATGAAGCCCCCGCACCTCACGTGGCAGCAGTACGCGGTGTTCCTCATCGAGTCCCTCGGCCTCCACGAGCCGCGCATCATGGCCCGCTACTACCGCAAGATCAAGTACTACATGCTCTGGTGCGCCAAGAACGAGGGCATCCCGTACGCGCGCATGCCCGAGGAGGGCAACCCGTCGTGGCGGCGCGTGGCCCGCGCCATCGAGAAGAACGACTTCTACCTGTCGCACCTCGAGTTCGGCTACGACAAGGCGGGCGACGAGCTCTTGATGCGGTTGCACGCCGAGAGGAAACACCTCACGGGCGACGGGTACATGCAGCCCAAGATCCTGCAGCGGTTGAGGGCGATAGACGACGCGGCCGCGGCCGGGGACGGCGACGTGGCAGCGGCCGGCTCCGGCAGCCGGCGGCGAAGGCCTGCGCGCCTGCGGGAAGGAGGGGGGGAACGACGATGACGACGAACCCGAAGAAGGGCCCGAAGAAGGCCCCGGAGACGGGCCCGGAGACGGCCCCGAAGGAGGCCCCGGAGACGGGCCCGGAGAAGGCCCCGAAGGCGAACCCGAGCATCGATTCGATGGTCGAGGGGATCAGGCGGGAGCTCGGCGACAAGCCGCTCGAGGAGCGGGTCTCCATGCTGAACGAGCTCCGCGCCGCGATCGGCGCCCTCTCGCCGTTTGACGACCCCGTCGACGTGGTCTCGTGGGTGCCCGCCGAGCGCGTGCAGGCCAACACCTACAACCCGAACAAGGTCGCCACGCCCGAGATGCGGCTCTTGCACGAGTCCATCCGCGCCGACGGGTTCACGCAGCCCATCGTCGCCTACGAGCTGCCCGGCGGCAACTACGAGATCGTCGACGGCTTCCACCGCAACCGCGTGGGGAGGGAGTTCCCCGACGTGCGGGAGCGGGTCAAGGGGTACCTCCCGGTCGTCGTGATCGACAAGCCGCTCGACGAGCGCATGGGCTCGACGATCCGCCACAACCGCGCCCGCGGGACGCACCAGATCCGCTCCTTGTCCGACATCGTGCTCGACCTGGCCAAGCAGGGCTGGAGCGACGAGAAGATCATGGAGAAGCTCGGCATGGGCCGCGACGAGGTCTTGCGGCTGAAGCAGATCAGCGGGCTCAAGGAGGCCTTCGCGAACCACGAGTTCTCCAAGTCCTGGGAGGAGTTCGAGGTGCGGTACTTCCCGGACGAGAAGGGCGACGCGGGGAAGACCGTCGCCAGGAAGCGGCGCGCCAAGCGGGCTCCCGAG
>JAFGBX010000345.1 GCA_016932935.1 Promethearchaeota archaeon
CTCGCAAGCGAGACGGGAGCCGCGGGTTTCCTCTAACGACCCGCCCGGACGAGGTGTCCAACTTTGTCCAACCTCATAGTTAGAGTAAGTCCACGATGAGGCGAAGTGTGGCGTCACAACGGCATCATGTTCACGCGGGGAACTGGGGGAAGTCCATGAGGTACCCCACGAACGCGAGGAAGTGCTTGCCCTTCTGCGTGAGCGACAGCAGAGAGCCCTTCCGCCCGGCCTTCTCCTCCTTGACGATGTTCAGGGCCGTGAGCGGGATGATCCGCTGCTTGAGCTCCCGGTAGTAACCGAATTGCGGGTAGTTCTTGATGATGTCGGTGTAGGACTGCGCGTCCGCGTCCAGCAAGTAGAGCGGGATGAGGAAGAGCTTGTAGTCGAGCTTCCAGTTGATCTCCAGCAGCAACTCTTGTATCTTCGGGGCGTATTCGAGAAGCGCGGGGAGCTGGGACTTGATGATCTTGAAGCTCTGGTACGACTGCTCGGGCGTACTGAAGCCCGGTAGTTGCGGGAACTTGGCCGACAAGAACCGGAACATCGTGAACCCCTTGGTCTCGAACGCGAGCATGTAGAAGAAGAACGCGGAGACGAGCCGGCCCTTGTTCGTTGCGTGCAACATCTTCGCGTTCTTCGGGCCGGACTCCTCGCTGACGAGCCGGAACTGGATCAGGACGGGCACGTGGGGGCTGATGTCCTTGTAATGCCTGAAGAAGGGCCACCGCTTGATGAGGTCGGCGATGCTCTGGGGCTTCTCGGTCAACACGAAGAGCAGGATGAAGGTCTTCCAGTCTATCCGCCATTCGACCTTCTGGAAGTACTTGAACATGTAGTAGCTGTTCACGAGGAAGAGATCCTCGATTCGCTCGTCGAGGAGCAAGAACTTCAAGAACTTCTCCTCTTCGGGGATCTCTTGAATCGACATCGTAAACCGACCTATCGAACGCTATCGCAGCATCCCGGCGGGATCCGGATCGCTTGTGTCCCGGTAATAGATCCCAGGTCTCGTTTATAAAACATTCCAGAAGAAGGAGGAGAGGGTCGACAACACGGCGCGGGCGTTACACCAGGATACCCCACTCTTTCCGATCGAAAGCCCACTTGAGGTATTCCTTGCCCGGTCGCGAGGCGTATGCGACTAGATGGTCGAGCCGATCCTTCTCCGATTGCAAGGACTGGTACTCCTTGGTCTCGACGATCTCGGCCACCTCCTCGAACGCCTTGGCACCGACGCGGGTACCTTGAGGGTGGCCATGGATGCCCCCGCCCGCGTTACAACCGATCTTGTAAGAGTTGCCGATCGCCCCGTTGAACCGCCGGACGCGCGGCAGCGCCCCGGGGAACAGCCCGCCCGAAGCCATGGGCAACACGGGCTTGAGGTGCTCCCACTTACGCGTCAGCCAGCGGTTCAAGTACATGGTCGAGTCGAGCCACTCGATGGGCATCTCCTCGGGATCCTCGTCCTTCGCGAGCACATCGTGGAAGTCCTCGCGATCGCCCATCTTGCCCGAGCCGTAGGTACCCGTGTGCAGGTAATCGGCGCCGGCCATGCGGAACATCTTCGCCCAGACCAGGAACGTCATGCCGAAGTCCATCCCCCTCGTCATGGCCCCGTGCATGGCCCGGTGGATGTAGACCGGGTGCTTGAGGTCCGCCTGGTCGCGCACGTCGTGCACCGCGTTGAGACCGGCGATCACGCCGTCGATCATGAACGAGAAGCCTGACGTGGCCAAATCCTCGGCGAGATCCTGCGCTTCCCTGGCCCTCTCGATGACGTGCCGGGTCGTGATGTTGTGCGCGTACATCTTCGGATTGCCCGTCTTCTCGGCGACCTTCTGCTGGCGGGTCATGACCTCGGTGAACCGGTCCTTCCAGGGGCAGAAGGCCTGGCTGCACAAGTTCTCGTCGTCCTTCACGAGATCCGCCTCCCAGAACACCTGCTCGGCGACCTTGGCCCATTCGACCGCGCTGAGCCCCATCTTCGGCTTGACGATGGATCCCGCGATCATGCGCTTCATGTTCCCGAACAGCTTGTAGACGCCGTCGGCGCCGAACCGGGGGCCCGGGAACAGCCTGACGATGGCGGGGGGGAAGTAAACATCGAGGAACCGCGCCTTCTTCAAGGCGAAGAGGCCGAAGTAGTTGCCGCCTATGTTCGACCACACGTTGTTGAATCCCCCCGAGACGTCCCAGTTGTGCGCGGGCAGGCCGATGTAGCCGATGTCCCCCTTCTCGTGGATGATCCACGCATCTGCCTGGTTCGATTCCTCGGTCTTCGTCGTGATGTCGACCCACGTGCCCGAGGACGTCTCCTTCGCGAGTTCCACGAACCCCTTGTGCAGGTCATCCTTCGTGTCGTCCTTGTAGCTGATCTGGACGGCGATGATGATGGCGTCCTTGTTCTCCTTGAACATCTCGAGGCGCTCGATGGGGGTGTAGAGGGTTTCTTGCATGTTGCTTCGCTCCAGTCGTTCTCGAAATCAATAGGGCGAGTGAGATTTTATTATTATGTTAGGAATCGAATAAGCTACCTAGAGAATTGAATACCCGCGGCCAGACGCGCGCGGGGGGTGGTTCGTAAAATGGACGATATTCTCGTCATCTTGTTCATGGTAGTGATATGCGTCATATTCCTCGGCTTGCTCATGAACGGCCAGACGCGGAAGATCATCGCGGACTTGCTTTTCGGGAGGATGTAGATGGCCGACAACATCCAGGTTTGCATCAACCAGATCCACGACTTGAGCCTCGAGAAGACGCACGTCATCAACGACAAGAACTTCCGCCGTTACCTTCCCAAGAAGCACAAGTTCTTGCGCTCGGTCTACCAGGCGTGGATCTGCCTCTTCATCCTGTCGTTGCTGCTCGTCTTCGCCTATTTCTACTTCACGGACATGTGGATCCGCGCCCTCGCGTACAACGGCCTGCTCGCCATCCTGATCTATTCCGTCTTCATCCTCCTCTTGTCCCTCGGCCTGTACGCGGGATCCTACACCGTGCCCATCGCCGTCACGAACGAGGTGAAGGCGAAGATCATCCTGCGCATCAACAAGCGCCTCGACGTGCTCAAGGAATCCTTGCAGCGCCTCTTCACGAAGGCCGTCATCGCCGACGGGCTGCACAAGGGGAAGTTTGGCCTCAATGACATCAAAAAGAGCGTCAATGATTTCATCCAGACAGGGTTCCCCAACGTGCAATACATCAAGGAGATCGTGACGGACGAGATCATCAAGCTCGTCGAGAAGGAGGTTGCGGATTACGTCGCCGAGATGAGCAACGCCCTCAAAGCCAAACTGAAGGATTCAGCCGTGAAGATCCAGCGCGTCGCCGAAAAGGAGGGCACGAGCCCGGAGTTCATCGTGATCATGATAAAGTGGATGCTCGACAAGGGGACGATCGACGGGGCGCTCATCGAGTTCGACACGGAATACGTGCCGTCTGGTGCCGCGTCCACCGCGACCACGCAGGCGGCGCAGCCGGCGATCCCCGCGCCCGCCATGCAACAAAGCCAGGCTGGCATAGCCGTCGACGCGCCCATCATCCTCGACCAGCAAGGCAAGCCGACGACCATCATCGTCCAGTCGCCCGGGTCTTCGGCCCTTCCGAGCATCGATGCCGTGAAGATCCGCCTGGAGGACAAGAAGAACGAGATCGAGGCAGCAAAGGTCGCTTTCGAGCGCGGGGATCTCGGCTTCGACGCGTACGTGAGCAAGTCGGGGATCCTTGAGAGCCAACTCGCCTTCCTCAAGCACCGGCTCCTCTTGCTGGAGAAAGTGCAAGACCCGAAGAAATACTGCATGGTCTGCTTCCAGAGCGTGGCCGGCGGTGGCACCCTCGTGAAATGCCCGAACGACCATGCCTTCCACCTCGACCACGCGCAGGAGTGGCTCTCCAAGCACGAACACTGTCCCTGGTGCGAGCAGAAGATCACCGCCTTCCCGAGCTCATAGGGCGGCGAGCGTCGTCTGGCCGCGAGGGATCTTGCTTTTTTACCATTTTACAACATGGTAACCGCCTAGAAGAACGAGCCACGTATGGCCTCGATGACGCCCTCGATGTTGAGGAGGAGCAGGGCAAAGGCGGCCATGCACGCCACGTCGACGGCGATCCTGACCACCGTCCTCAGCACGTTCAAGCTGGCGGGCCGCTTCCCCTTGAATTCCGCCACGTAACTCGCGACCTTCCACCCGAGCGCCCACGCGATGCAGCAACCCGCCACGGCCATCAGGCCGGGCACCCGGTAGAGGTAATGAACCGGCCGGCCGTGCTGCATTTGAACGTTGCGCGGAGTGACCGCTCGTGGCCTTTCAAGAGAGACCGTGGCGATCTCGACCCTCAGATGTTATCGCTCACATAAGGATAAGAAAAATGAGAGCCGTGGGTTGTATGAAGGGATGCCTATTCCAGCTCGATGATCGCGGCGACGCCCATGCCCAGGCCGACGCAGAGCGTGCCGAGGCCGAGCTTGCCCTTGCCCGCGCCGCCCATGGCTTCGAGCTGGTGCATGAGCGTGCCGAGGAGCCGGCAGCCCGTGGAGCCCGTCGGGTGGCCGATGGCGATGGCACCGCCCCACTGGTTCATGCGAGGGTCCATGAAGTCGATGCCGACCTCCTTGCAGAACGCGTAGACGACCGTGCTGAACGCCTCGTTGACCTCGATCAGCGAGAAGTCGTCCATCTTGTGCCCGGTGCGCTTGAGCAGCTCCTTCGTCGCGACTTGCGGGCCGGTCAGCATCAGCACGGGGCAGCTGCCGACGGTCGTGAAGGCCTTGATACGCGCGCGCGGCTTGAGGCCGAGCTGGAGCGCCGCCTCCCGGCTCGCGATCAGCATCCCCGACGCGCCGTCCGACTCGGGGCAGGAGTTGCCCGCGGTGAGCAGCCACTTCCGCTGGATGCCGGGCATCTTGGCCATCATCTCGGGGGTCGTCTTGGAGCGCATGCCCTCGTCGATGTTGTAGTCGAAGTACTTCACGTTGTCCGCGAGCTTGCCCTGGAGCCCGAGCTTGTCCTTCCAGACGTCCCAGGCGGGGTAATCGTTGTCCGCCAGGAGCAACTTGCACTTCTTGTCCTTCGCCGACGAGCGCAGGCCGGGGCGCACCTCGACCGACTTGTTCGGCTCGCCCTCGATCGTGCCGAGGTAGGGCACCTTGACCGTGATGTTCTCCTTGTGGCGCTGCTCTGCGAACTTGATGGCCTTCTCGTGCGACCACAGGCTGAACTTGTCGAGCGCCTCCCTGGGCGCGTTGTACAGCTTGCCAATCATCTCCGCGCCGGGGATCTGCCCCGCCATGACTCCTTGCTGGGACGGGTCGAAGGGATCCCTGATGTACGGGCTCACGGCGACCGACGGGTGCGGGGCGCTGCGGATCACGTTGCCGTCCCGGTCGACCCAGATCATGTCCTGCCCGATGGGAGCGGCGCTCTGCTGCTCCATACCGCC
>JAFGBX010000346.1 GCA_016932935.1 Promethearchaeota archaeon
ACCTCGGCGACGAGCCCTACTGGCCCGAGCACCACGGCTTCGACGTGAACGTGGGTGGCTGCTCGTGGGGGCACCCGAAGTACGGCTATTTTAGCCCGTATCGCAACCCTCGCCTGTCCGAGGGACCGCGCGGGGAGTACCTTACCGACCGGCTCACGGACGAGGCCATCAAGCTTGTCAAGGCAAGCGGTGATGAGCCTTTCTTCCTCCACATGTCGCACTACGCCGTGCACATGCCACTCTCGGTTCCAGAGAGGTACCGCAAGAAATACCGCCAGAAGGCGCGGGACATGGGGCTGGACAAGGTGAAGACGTTCGAGAAGGGCGAGCACTTCCCGATCACGCGGAAGCGGCGCATGCGCGTCATGCGCCGGCTCGTGCAGTCTGACCCGGAATACGCGGGCATGATCGAGAACCTGGACGAGAACGTCGGCCGGCTGCTGCGCGCGGTGGACGAGGCCGGCAAGGCCAGCAACACGGTCGTGGTCTTCACCTCCGACAACGGCGGCGTGGCCACCTACTCGCGGCCCCCCACGACGAACGCGCCCCTGGCCGAGGGCAAGGGCTGGATGTACGAGGGCGGAACACGCGTGAACTTGATCGTCAAGTGGCCCGGCCACGTGCGCCCGGGGACGGCTTGCAGCACCCCCGTGACGAGCACGGACTTCTACCCGACCATCCTCGAGGCGGCCGGCTTGCCGCCCATGCCCGAGCAGCACCGCGACGGCGTGAGCATCGTCCCGCTGCTCGAGGGGCGGGGGGGCTTCCCGGTCCGGCCGCTGTTCTGGCACTTCCCGCACTACAGCAACCTGGGCAGCACGCCTGCCGCGTCAGTCCGGGACGGACGCTTCAAGCTCATCGAGTTCTTCGAGGATCACCGGGTGCAACTCTTCGACCTCGAGGGCGACATCAAGGAGGATCACGATCTTGCCGCAGCGGAACCGGAAAAGGCAAAGCAATTGAAGGACACGCTGCACGAGTGGCTGGACAGCGTCGATGCGAAGTACCCGACCCCAAATCCCCGCTGGAAGCCACAGTGGGACCGCAAGCGCGAGTGGAAGCGATACTTCGAGGCGGTGCTCGATTGAAGGAATGAAAAAAACACCGATCGCCGTGCCAAGACTAGCATGGATGGTATTATTCAAGAATTGAGCATGCTGAGCGAGCTGACCATGTTCCACACGAGCGTCCTTGCTTCGTTGTACTCGTGCATGTCGGTGTTGAATTGCCCTAGCAGCTTCGCGGTAAACATCTCCTCAAAATTCATGGCGAATAGCTCCAGGTAAGATCTCGTCTCGCTGAAACGTACCTGTGCAATCGCGATGAAAATGCATTGTGCCCCCTGGACGAAGAAGATCACCTTGTCATCGTGCATGATTTCCTTGATATGCCCGTTGCTCGACAAGATCTCGCCAAGCAGCCCGTCCATCATGCCTATCGCAGGGCCATACAAATCATCCATCTCGTTGGCCGAACCTTCGCGGTGGAAGTGGTACGAGAAAAGCACGATCGAGTCCTTCTTGTGAATGACGTATAGCCGCTCCAGCGATAACAGCAACGCGAAATCGCGCATCCTGGGCGTTATTTCCGAGTATGGTTGGATTTTTGCCATTTGGATCATCGTTTTCACCCCGGCATCATCATTCTCGCGTGCTCTTCTTGTCCGCGAGTTTCTTACCCGATTCGAGCACGTCCAATTTCTCCTGGATCTCGAGAGCATCATCCAGCGCTGCCTTGACTTCCGGCAGGTGACCAAGCACCCGGTTCTTTGCAGCTGTCATCTCATCCTTGTTATGTTTCTCGGTACCTGCCTCCACGTCCGCGTACAAGGCCCGGAATAATGTAAGATCATTCGACAGCTTCTCGGCTTGCTCCGCGAGGGTGTTGGACACGATGTCCTCGATGAGGATGCTGGGCTTACTGTTCACCAGGAGCGTCAACAAGACCGAATCCTTGCCTCCTGGCATCCGCGGGTTTATAACCTCGAAATAATAATTCAATCCGGTTATTGTTCCCGATGAAGCCGAGAAAAAGCCAGGACCGGCTCTCATGTCAAACCAATTAATACAAGTCTCTTGAACCTCGGCATTGAGCAAGCTGGCAGGATACGTTCCGATGATAGCAGGCCCGAGTTTTCTATCGAAATAGGTTAACACGATGCCTTCCAGCCTCGGTCCTTCCGGGATGATGACAAGTGTGTATGCCTGGTTCGGATCGAGCTGCTCGTCGTCCACGTATATCTTGCTGATAGGAAATTTCGCCCCGTTCTTGTGCACCTGGAGCATCATGTGGGGTATGACGATGCCCCCCCGAGACTTGGCTTCTGCGACCAATCTCCGCCGCGAGGTTTCATCCATTATCTTCATTTCAGATCACTAAGTAATTAATGTACCAACTTGCATATAAGTTTTTCGTTCAGTTTTCTGAACAATCTTGTAATTTTATCTTAAACTCTAGCAAGGCGGCGCATCAAGACCTTTAATGCGGATCTTAGGTAGTTTTTTTTTCAAGCCCTAATTCTCATATCCTACTGCAAGATACGCGCGTTGATGCCGCATGGCCAAGCTGCACGAAAACACGGCGACGGAGCTGCTCCGCATGTTGTCGGCGGGCGAGACGACGCCCGTGGAGGTCATGGCAACGTATCTCGAGCGGATCGGGAAGCTGGAGCCGAAGATCCACGCGCTGACGTTCGTCAACAAGGACGCTGCATTGAAGGAGGCCGAGAGGGCAGCGAAGGAGCTGAAGGGCGCCAAGGGCAAGAAGAAGCCCCTGCTCGGCATGCCCATCGTCGTCAAGGAATGCATCTCCACGACCGGGATACAGACGACCTGCTGCTCCAAGATCCTGCAAGGTTACATCCCGCCGTACGACGCGACCGTCGTCACGCGGCTCAAGCAAGCAGGCGCCATCATCATCGCCAAGTCGAACATGGACGAGTTCGCCATGGGCTCGTCGACCGAGCGCTCCTGCTATGGCCCGACGATGAACCCCTGGGACGTGAACCGCGTGCCCGGCGGCTCGAGCGGCGGGAGCGGCGCGGCCATCGCAGCGCGCGAAGCGCCCCTGGCCCTCGGTTCGGACACGGGCGGTTCCATCCGCTGCCCCGCGGCGTACTGCGGCGTGGCCGGCATCAAGTCGACCTACGGACGGGTCTCACGCTACGGCCTCGTGGCCTACGCCAACAGCCTGGAGCAGATCGGCCCCATCACGATCACGGCCCGCGACAGCGCCATGCTGCTCGAGGTCATCGCGGGCAAGGACATCGCGGATTCCACCTCCGTGGACGTCCCGGTGGACAAGTACTCCCAAGGGATCGCATCGCTCGAGGGCTTGAAGGTCGGCATCCCCAAGGAGTTCTTCGGCGAGGGATTGAAAGCCGACGTGAAAGCTTCCGTCGAGAAGGCCGTCGACAAGATGAAAGAGCTCGGTGCCACGACGCAGGAGGTCTCCTTGCCGTCAATCAAGTACGCCCTGCCCACGTACTACCTCATAGCAATGTGCGAGGCGTCGTCGAACCTCGCGCGGTTCGACGGCCTGCGCTACGGCCTGCGCGTCGACGTCCCGAAGGGGAACTACGACGCGATGTTCTCCAAGACGCGCCAGGAGGGCTTCGGCCCGGAGGTGCGCCGGCGGATCATCCTCGGCACCTATGCCCTTTCCGCGGGCTACTACGACATGTTCTACGTGAAGGCACTCAAGGCGCGCACTATCATCCAGGACGACTTCAAGAAGGCCCTCGCAAAGGTGGACGTGCTCGTCGGGCCGACCATGCCCACGACCGCGTTCGAGATCGGCACGAAAGTCGACGACCCGCTCACCATGTACCTCGAGGACATCCTCACGGTGCCCATCAACCTCGCCGGGGTGCCATCCCTGTCCGTGCCCGTCGGCGCCGACAAGGCGGGGATGCCGATCGGCATGCAGGTCATGGGCAACTTCTTCAAGGAGCAGCAAGTGCTCGGCGTCGGCATGGCGCTAGAGGACGTGCTGCAGTTCCACAAGAAACTACCACCACTGGCGGGGGCGTGATGCGACATGGCGGCCGACGACGGGATGCAAGTCATCATCGGGCTGGAGGTCCATATCCAGCTCAACAAGCTCCGGACGAAGCTGTGGTGCTCGTGCACGTCGGCCTACCACGGCAAGGAACCGAACACGGTGCTCTGCCCCGTGTGCCTGGCCCTGCCCGGCACGCTCCCCGTCCTCAACAAGCGCGCGGTCGAGTTCGCGATCCTGCTCGGCCTCGCCCTCAAGGGCGACGTCCAGAAGGAGACCTTCTTCTACCGCAAGAACTACTACTACCCAGACATGTGCAAGAACTTCCAGATCTCGCAGTATGACAAGGCGGGAGGCGTCCCGATCTGCGTGGGCGGCGAGCTCGCCTTCCGCGCGGGCAAGGAGGCGCGCACCGTGCACTTCATGCGCGTGCACATGGAGGAGGATCCCGGGCGGCTTGCCTATGACGGGTCGATCACGACCTCGCCCGTCGCCTACGTCGACTACAACCGGCACGGGATGGCGCTGCTGGAGGCCGTCACCGAGCCCGAGCTGCGAAGTCCCGAGGAGGCACGCGCGTTCCTCAAGAAACTGCGGGCGATCGTCGAGCACCTCGGCATCGCTGACCTGGGCCTCGAGGGATCCATGCGGTGCGACGCGAACATCTCTTACAAGGGCCACGCCCGCGTGGAGGTCAAGAACATCTCGTCCATGAAGGAGGTCGAGAAGGCGCTTATGTTCGAGATGATGCGGCAGAAGCAGAAGATCAAGGGCGGCGGGGAGATCGTGCAGGAGACCCGCCACTGGGACGAGGTGCGTCGCGTGACGGTCTCGTTGCGCACCAAGGAGACCGAGAAGGACTACCGGTACTTCCCCGAGCCAGACCTCGTCCCCGTCGCCATCGACAAGAAGATGCTCGACGCCGCGCGCAAGGCGATGCCCGAGCTGCCGGACGCGCGCATCCAGCGGATCGTGAAGCAGTACCAGATCCCCGAGTACGACGCCAGCGTGCTGTGCGACTCCAAGGCTATGGCCGACTTCTACGAGGCCACGGTGAAGATCTTCGACGACCCAAAGGACGTCTCGAACTGGCTCATGGGCGACGTGTCGCGCCGGCTCAACGAGGACCTGGTCGAGATCGAGGAGACCAAGCTCACGCCCAAGGCACTCGCCCAGATGCTCCGGCTCATCAAGGACGGCACGATCACGGGCAAGATCGCAAAGGGGCTCGTGAAGGGCATGCTCTCGGGTGCCATGCCTGCCGACCTCGTCAAGGAGCACGCCGTCAAGCGAATCGACGACGCGGCCTTGCTGGGCAATCTCGCCCGAGAGGTCATCGTTGAGAACCCGAAGGTCGTCGCGGAGGTCAAAGAGGGCAAGAACCCCCGCACGTTCGAGTTCCTCGTCGGCCAGGTCATGAAGAAGACGAAGGGACAGGCCGACCCCGAGTTGACGCGCGAGATCCTCAAGGAGCTGCTCTGAACGCGGCGCGCCGGTGCCCATCCCGGCAGCGCGCACGGCCTGGCCTCGCCTCGATCACCTTTTTACACGGGCGGTCGAAGTGGATCCTCATGGCCCCCACCTTCCCACGGGATGCGAGCGGCATCGATGGCGTTAGCATCGTCTCGATCTGGATCGGGTGGGGCAGCAAGGAGGGGGCATTGACGCTGCATGAAGCGCAATGCCAGGGCCAGAAGATGAAGGCGCTGTTGCAGGAGGTCCTCGACCGGGCAAGGGATCCACCGCTGGACAGTCCAACGATGGACGCGTTCGGCATCTCGCAAGCGTGGCTGGACGAGACCGTGGCGGACGTGATGCCGACCCATGGCCCGCCGTCACCGGAGCAAACGGCCTTGTTCGCGAAGGCGTTCACGGACGTTGACGTCGTCTCGCGGGCCCTCACAGCGTGCTTCAATGCCCGGTGGTCTGACGACTTCCCGATGATCCGGTGTACCATCCACTTCAAGAACGGGGACGAGGTCGCCATCAAGTCCGAGAGTCAGTCCCCGTTCATGCTGCCCGTGGAGGTGTCGATTGGCGGCGAGGGACGAGTGACGTTCGACCCTGGCCTGGCCCGGGCGATCTCGGCGATCCTCCCGGACGGGTTCCTGAACAAGGATCGCCTCGGCGGCTCCCTCTTCTCGAACGACCTCAAGAACCACGTGATGCATGCCATCGAGACCAGGTGGGACATCCTCGAGTGTGAGCGCAAGCTCGGCGACCAGATCGTGCCGGTCAAGGAGGCGTTTCGCATCTCGTCCGCGAGGATCGTCGGCTTGTACCGGCTCGGCCGCGGCAGCGAATGGGGCCTGATCGCGCGCCTGGGCCGACCGGACTGGCCAAGCCAGGTGGTGCTCGACGCCTTCATCGGCTATAATAACGGCAAGCTCGCGCCGACCCGGCCGTTGCTGCAAGATGCACCCATCCACGTCGCCCGGGTGCTCGGGCTTCGGTGGCTCGTGGAATTCCTGTCGAAACGCCCGGAGGCCACGTTGACGGTCCACTTCTCGCAGGACAAATCCGTCGAGGACGAGCAGTTCGAGCTGTTCCGGGACGCTTGCGCCAAGGCCAACAAGCCCCGCGTCGCCAGCCTCGTCGCGGCCTCCCTCCCGGACGCCACCCACTTCACCATTGCTGAAGGTTCCCAATCCCTGTCGAGCTGGTTCCTCCTCACCGACGGGCGCGCGGTGCTCTGGAAGTTCGCCGGCGAGTCGGTCATCGGGTGGCAAGGGGCTGGGATCCAGCGCGGGACGGGGCACAACGTCTGCTGCGCGGTCGTCTCGCAGGCCGGCCAGGTGGAGGGCGACCCTTGATCTAAAGCTTATAGCACGGTGGCGCGTGAGCTTACGAAAGTACGATGAAGGGATGAAGCGATGAAGAGCGTGCTTGTCATCGACAAGGCCATCCATGACTGGCGGCCGGTCTTCGACGAGGTGGGCCAGTCGGAGGTCAAGGAAGCTATCCAGGTGTTCCAAGCCGAGCCACGAGCCATCACGCTGGCGGCAACGTCCAGATCCGGTGCGGTGGTCGAGATCCCGTCAACGGACGAGAAGATCGTCCCGGATGTCGTCTTGTTCCGCCGGGTTGACAAGAAGCTGCTGTTCGGGCTGCAATTCACGTGCACGCCCTGCGTGAACTGCCTCGAGAGCATCTACGCGAACCTGGAGCGCCCGTGGGTGTACGGGGGCCTCTACGGCATCAAGCAGCGGCTCGGCGCCGCGGCCTTCCCCCTCATCGAACAGCAGTACTACACGGACGCCGGCAACGTGGCACGGGCGCCCGACCCGCCGTTCGTCATGAAGGTGGGCGCGGCGCACGCCGGCTTCGGCAAGATGCGGATCGAGAGCCGGCAGCAGCTCGATGACTTCACGAGCCTCATGGCCATGTACCCGGACTACATCACGGCGGAGCCGTTCGTCAAGGCCGAGTCCGACGTCCGCATCCAGAAGATCGGCCCGCACTACCGGGCGTTCAAGCGGAAGATCGTCGCGTCGTGGAAGGCCAACGTGTTCGGCACGGAACCGGAGGACATCCCGGTCACGAGCACGTACAAGTCGTGGGCGGACGAGTGCGCCAAGCTCTTCGGTGGTATGGATATCCTCGCCCTCGACGTGCTCCACACGGCCACCGGCGAGGACGTGATCATCGAGCTGAACGACTGCCAGATCGGCTTCGTGAAGCGGCACGAGCGGGAGGACATGGCCGACGTCGCACGCGTCGTCGTCGAGCGGCTCTCGGCCGCGGGCGATGCACGCGGGGGCTGAGCGCGGCGCGGCTTGCCGGGTCACATCGAGATCGATCCCTTCCTGAACTCCGTGCGTTCCATGAGCGCGTTGACCAGAACCGGCCTCCCGGTGGCGGCGATCTCCCTCGCCTTGCCCAGTGCCGCATCGAGAGCTGGCCGGCCGGCCACCACCAGCCCGGCCGCCCCTAGCCCCTCCGCGACGACGTGGTAATCCGAGCGGCGCAGCGTGGTGCCCACGTCGTCTTTCAGGATCTCGGCCTGGTCCCGCCAGATCTGGGTCCACCCCCCGTCGTTCCCGACGACCGCGACGACCGGCACCCCGTGACGCACGAAGGTGTCGAACTCGATGAGACCGTACCCGGCAGCGCCGTCACCGTAGAGGATCCACGTCTCGGCGCTGGGCCGCGCAAGTTTCGCAGCGAGCGCGAACCCCGCGCCACTGCCAAGGGTGCCGTAAGGGCCCGGGTCGAGCCACGAGAGCGGGGCCCGTGGGCGGACGATGTAAGACGCGGTCGCGACGAAGTCACCGCCGTCCCCGACGACGATGCTGTCATCCGGCAAGGCAGCGTCGATCGCCCTGCACAGCAAGACCGGGTTGATGAATGGCCCCTCCCTCGCCGCAAAGGCCGTCATCTCGCGTTCGCGCGCGTCGTTCAGCGTCTTCACGTGCCCGATCCAGTCCTGCCAGGGTTCCGGCGGGCTCCTCGTTGCACCAGCCAAGGCGATGAGGAACGTGCAGGGGTCGTCCTCTATGGCCAGGTCGGGGCGGCGGTTCCGCTCCGTGGCGTCGGCTTCGCGGCGGACGCAGACGACCGTCGCGTGGCTGGACATCGCCCGGCCATAACCGATGCGGAAGTCCATCGGGACGCCGGCGAGGATCACGAGGTCTGCCTCCTTGAGCACTTTGGAGCGCTGGTGCCGGCACAGCAAGGGGTGCTCCTTCCCGAGGAGGCCCCGCGCCATGCCCGAGAGGTACGCCGGCACGCCGAGCCGGGAGATCGCGCCGGCGAGCGCGCCGGTGTCCGCGACGTGGAGCATCGCCTGGCTGCCGACCAGGAGCACCGGCTTCCGTGATGTGCCGATGCAGCCGGCGACCGCTCGGACGTCCCTTTCCTTGACCTTCGCGAGGCCCTCCCCCGGCGCGTCGCCGGGTTCCGCTCGCCTGCCCGAGCACGCGAAGAGGTGGTCGACGTGGCGCCGGACGTACCAGCTCACGACCTTCGACCCGATGCCCTTCCCACCACCGGTCATCGCCCCCTTGTAGAGCTCCCGCACGAGGGTCTCGTCGTAAAGGGTGTCGATGGGGCATTCGACGAACACGGGCCCAGGGACGCCGGATCGAGAGACGTCGAACGCCTCCTCGATCACGGGGACGAGGTCGCAATCTTGTTCGATCCGGACCGCCCACTTCACGACCGTCTCGAAGAGCTTGAGCTGTTCGATGTCCTGCAATGCACCGCGCCCCCGGAGCAGCGTCGGCACCGCGCCGCCGAGGAGGACGACGGGCGACTGCGCCATCTGGGCGTTCTTCACCGCCGTGATCGAGTTCGTCACGCCGGGGCCGGCCGTCACGGCGGCAACGCCCGGCGTCCCGGTGAGGCGGGAGGTCGCGTCGGCCGCGAAAACAGCCGTCGGTTCCTGCCGCGTGTCGATGACCCTGATCCCGTTTCGCTTCGCGCCGACGAGGATGGGTGCGATGTGCCCACCGCACAGGGTGAACAAGTGTTCCACTCCTTGCTTCCGCAAGACCTTGCCGATGGAATCGCCGCCGTCCCCCATCAATCAGCGCCTCCGAGCACGTGCTTGGAGGGGACGAAGCACGTGAACTCGCCCTCGAAGACCAGCTCGCCGCCCCGGTGCACCTCGACGGCAACGATCCGCTTTTTGCCATCGACACGCGCGAGCCTGGCTGCGGCGGCTATCTTCTCGCCAGCCCTGATCGGTAGGACGAACCTCACCGACGCTGCACCGAGCACCACGTTGGGGTGGTTGATGGCAACCATCGCGGCGTGATCCGCGAGCGAGAAGACGAACCCGCCGTGAACGAGCCCGGACCCGTCCACCGCCATCTCCCACGTCGTGAGCAGCTCGACCTTGCTGCTGTCCTCCGCGAGCTCGACGACAGCGCCGCTGTAGCGCTCGTCGATCCGCTGGTGGGTGAGCTTCCGGGGCATGAACGCACATGTCAGGATGCCGTTAAAAACACTTCCTCGAATGGTTCATGAGGCGTTCGGAGAGCCCGTGCCGCCCCAGCGCGGCGTGTCCCCTCGCCTTGGGGGCGGTTCAGTCGCGGGCGTCCATCGCCGAGAACAGGTTGTCGATGATGGCGTTGAAGAGGTCGCGCCTCGTGTAACCGGCACGTTCCAAGCACCACAGGAACGACGAGTCCACGCCGTACATCGGGTTCTCGTTGAAGTCGATGAACTTCGGGTTGCCCCCCGCGTCGCACTTCCAGTCCAGGCGGGCGAAGTCCTTGCACTGGAACACCTTGAACAGCTTGACCGAGTCCTCCACCACCCGTTCCTTGACTGCCGGGTCGCCGTCGAAGAGCTTGACCGACAGCCTCCGTTCACCAAGGAACGACTCGTCCCACTTGATGTCACACGTGTAGATCGTCGGGTCCGTGGAAAAGTTGATGAACTGTATCTGCTTGACCGCGAGCGGGACGACCTCCCCCTCGCGGCGCATGAGGGCGACCGTGAGCTCGTCGCCCGGGAGGTACTCGCAAGCCAGCAGCTCGTCGTAAGACCCCAGCATCTCCCAGACGATCCGGTGGAGCTCGTCCTCGTCACGCGCGACGCTCCTGAAGGTTATGCCCTCCGAACCGCCACCATCGTTGGGCTTGACGAACACCGGGAAATCGTTAACTCCGATGCCGCCGGCGGCCGAGTCCCTCGTCACGAACCTGCTCTCGGGTACCGGGACGCCGAGCTGCTGGGCGACCGCGTAGGCGTAGAACTTGTTGTGGGACTGGATCCCCTTCGTCCCGTAGCAGCAGAAGGGGAGCTTGAACATCTCGAACAAGATCGGTATCGACCAGAGCTCCGACCGGTCGCCGAAGTCGTCGCAGAAGTTCAAGACGCACTTGATACGGTCGTGCCTCCTCACGACGTCCGAGATCAGCTTGTAGGGGTTCGTGAAGAAGCGCACCTTGGCCGGGTCGAGGCGAGGGTGTTCGAGCACGGCCTGCTTGATTTCCTCGTTGATGCGCATTGAATCCTCGAGGTAATCGACCGTCGTGGAGACGTAGTCCCCGGGGCACTTGGCCTCTTGGGCCCTCATGTAGTCAATGTCGTACAACAGCACGTGGATGAGGTCATCCTTTTGGTCTGGACTCACGCCTTCACGGGTCGTGGCGGCGGCTTGTCCTTTGGAGATCTCGTTCATCGGGCTTCCAAAACCGTCTGGCATGTTTGGGGATATTGGGGCAATTACTCCATTAAACGTGTCACAATTATGGAATTAAAGGTTTTCGTTATTAACTATGGGAAACTGCGGGCCGACCGGAAAAGAAGTCTAAGCTCGTTATAATCCTACTAGGAGACACGGGTTCGTACATCTGCAGATGCCCGCCATCCGGCCGAGAATGTGCGCGTGAGACCGCTTGCGGCGTCCGTCGAGCGAGATCGATCTGCTGACACCTCCGAATCTCGCGTGGCACCATGCCACATGAGCCAGCCTTTCATCAAGCCTTCCGAACCCGCCTTGCGGCGTTACCCCGTATTGTTCGACAAGGCGGGGACACCAAGCAACCTTAAAATAGAATAACTTTGAAATAAGTAACATTAGTTTAGGCACGATGGCAAGTTCCGTGCCATTTGAAGGCGACTCATAATGTCGGCGAATCCCCAACTTGATGAGGTTCTGGAAAATTTACGTAAGACCCAGGGCATCCATGGCTGCGCGCTCGTGGAGAAGTACGGGCTCGTGCTCTCGCAGTCCCTTCCAGCCTGGATCGACGCGGAATCGCTCGGTGCGATGGTGAACTTGATGGTGAAGGCATCTGCACGAGCAACGAGGGAATTGGCTCAAGGAGAATTCAAAAGCGCTATGATAGACAATGATAAAGGTCGTATCATCTTCATGAGCATCGGTAGCAAGATCCTCATCATCGTGGCCACCATCAACGTGGCCATGGGCATCCTCCAGGTCAAGCTCCAGGCGGCTGCCCAGGCGATCATCAACCTGGGCGTGTACTAGTCCTGTTTTTCCATGGCCTTCCTCGGTCATCTATGGAACGGGAGGCTCTTCGAGCGGGATTCGCTGCAAGCCGTATAGTTTCTCGTAGACGTCGTCCGAGGAGATGATGGGTACCACGATGTAGGCCCGTGCTCGATGTTCAAGATTGTCCATGTTTTTATTAACTGTTGATCAACCCTCGCAATGTGCGGCATGGAATGCGTCGAAGACGTTACCACCCTTCGCGACGTTCATCGCTGCCTTGAGATAGAACGCCTCGTCGATGTCGCAGATAGCCATGACGGCGCTCGTGAGTCTCACGGGATCGAGATTGAACCGCTTCGAGACGAGCAAAAGCTCGATGAAAGTGACCTCGGACGTGTTGATGCCCCCTTCGTGTTCTTTCTTGATGCGCTCCGCGTTCTTCATCAACCAATCTGAAGGCTTCAACAGCGCGAGGAAAAAATTCGTGTCAGCATAGATCATGAAAGATCACGCCCTTTTTTCGAGCTCCTCGGTGGCTTGCTTCATCATTTCGGTTTTAAGCTGTCTGAGCGTCATGGCTGGTAGTTTCCAATCGAAAATCGAAAATCGAATATACCTTCTTAAACGCAAGTGTTTTCACGGTTCGATGGCGTGCGTTCCTTCCAGGCCTCACGGCGCGAGAGCCCGCCTGCCCCGAGGGAACATCTCGGATAACCGCGCGGTATTTGTATCTGGTTTGCATAGTGAAACCCGAGCCGCTAGATCGCTCCCGACGTGGAGACCATGGGCCCCGACGATCCCTTCAAGAAGGAGGCGCTGTTCCCCGGCAGCCTGTACGCCCGTGGCAAGTCCGAGTACGTGACGGGCGGGAAGCCGGACGTGCCGTGCATCCTGTGCGCGGTTCGAGACGGCGACCCGGCGGTTCGCTCGCACGTGGTGCACCAGGACGGCGTTGCGTTCATCATCCTCAACCTCTACCCGTTCAACCCGGGGCACTTGCTCATCTCGCCGACGCGCCACGTCGAGCGCTGGCGGGATCTGGCGGACGGCGAGGTCGCCCGGATCATGGGACTGGTCAAGCAGGCCGAGGACGTGCTCGAACGCGAGTTCGGCTGCACGAGCTTCAACTTCGGCGTGAACGAGGGCAAGTTCAGCGGGGCGAGCATCGACCACCTGCACGTGCAGCTCATCCCCCGGTTCCGGTCCGAGCTCGGCTTCATCGACACGGTCGGCAGGACGCGGGCGATGGTGTTCTCGCTGGAGCAAGTGCTCGAGAAGTTGAAGGGGAAGTTCGCCTGATCGAGAAGGGGGGTGCTGGCCCCGCGATGGCGGGAGGGCAGGAGGGCATGAAGCGCCAAACCAGGGGCTGGCTTCAAGCCTTGTTCTGCTGCATGATCAAGTCGATCATCTTCATGAAGAGCTCCTTCACGTTCTCGCCGGCCTTGGAGCTCGTTTTCATGTAGAAGACGCCGTGATCCTTGCAAAAGCCGTCGATGTCCGATTGGTTCACCTTTTGCTCGATGTCGCCCTTCGTGCCCACGAGGATGACGGGGATCTTCTGCGGCTTGATGCGGAACACGTCCTTGAGCCAGCTCTCGCACGTCGCAAAGGTCGCCGGGTTGTTCAGGTCGAAGCAGATCAGGGCGCCGTTCGCCCCGTGCATGTAGTACTGGCGGAGGATCGCGAAGCTCGGGTGGCCGGCGAGGTCCCACAGGTACAAGTGGAACTCGTCGCCGTTCGACATTCTCTCCTCCTTGATGATGAAGTCCGCGCCGATCGTCGGCTTGTAGTTCTCCTGGAACGTGTTCTTTGAGTACTTGAGGAGGAGGGACGTCTTTCCAACCTCTTGATCACCCACGACACAAACCTTGCTGGTGTAGATTTTAGGCATTTTATGGCCTCGTGCATTCATTCATTTCAAGATTCGAATAAACCCGGCGATGAAATTGAAGATCTACCGCTCCACCCGCGGTCCGCGGCGACCGCCCATCCTCCGAGCCTGGGGCGCATTGATCCAATTATGACCTCGTGCATGTAAGGATCCTCTTGGTATGCATTATTGGATTTTTACTCATATGAAGGTTATTTCCGCTGGGTAGACGCGGCACGGTTCCCGTTCGTACCGAAGCCCTGGTCCAGTTGCAGGTGATCCTTCAAAGTGTATAGGAAAAAGTACTCGGCACCGCGCATCTGGGCCGGCGAGACGTTGTTCCCGTATATGCCGAAGTTGTATTCCGGCGCGGGTTCGAACGTGGACAAGGAGAGCTGGATGAACTTGTTGCTGTCCACGACGAGCAGCGCTAGCGGCAATAGCAGTTCGCGCCTGTCATAGACCTCGATGCCCGCGCCGATCATGCGCATCACCTGGGGCCGGTTCTCGTCGTTCACTTGCAACGAGACCTTGATCTCGGGTACGCTCTTGTCGACCCTGCACGACACGAGCCGGTCGAACGCCCACTTCTGCATGGGCGGCCCGAACAGGTCGGGCGACATGAGCCAGAACACGCGCTCGCTCGCCGCGTCGAGGAACCCCTCGATCGTGTCCCGCACGTTCTTCTTCCCCTGGATGGCCCACACGAGGCGCTGCTCGTCGTCCTTGCTCTTCTCGATCTCCTTGAGCTGCTGCTTCAAGCTCCCCGCTATCTCGAGCTGCTTCTTGATGGTGCTGACCTCTTGCGTGAACACGTCGTCGACCGGCATTGCCTGGTACTTCCCACCCCACTCGCGATCCTCCTTGAGCACCTTTCCGGCAGCGATGAGCCGCTTGAGCGAATCGTACACCCGCGTGCGGTCGATGCCAGTCGATTCCGAGAGCGCTTGCGGCGTGGTCGCCCCGAGCTTGACCAGCGCAACGTAGACGATCGCGTCGTTCTTGTTCCAGCCAAGTCGCTGCAGATCGTCGTCAATGCTCAAGCTCTGCACCTTTTCGATTTATCGCTTTCGCTCGTGTGCCCGGCTCGCCACGTCGTCGTACAAGTCGCCATTATATGCATCCTGGGCGCCGACCAGCCGCCCGGACTTCTCCATCTCGAGCATGGAGAGATAGCATTTATCGCTTTCGCTCGTGGTGCATTTATCGCTTTCGCTCGTGGTGCATTTATCGCTTTCGCTCGTGTGCCCGGCTCGCCACCTCGGCGTACATGTCGCCACCGTGTGCATCTTGAGCGACGATCAGCGGCCCAAAATTCTCCATCTCGAGGATCCACGCGGCCTCGGGCATCCCCAGGTCGATCCATGCC
>JAFGBX010000347.1 GCA_016932935.1 Promethearchaeota archaeon
CGCGACGAGCGGCACGGCGTGCGCGGTGCTCTTCTGGCTCAAGTTAAAGCGGGCGACGGGAACGACGAAATATGACAAGGCCATCGACACTTGCTTGAAGTACTGCACGGGGCTCCAGTTCCGGTTCCCCGAGGACGAGAACTTGCTCGGCGCCGTCCTCGAGAAGGTCTTGCCGCCCGACGGCTCGGACAGGAGCCCGTACCACGTCCGCGACCTGGGCACGATCTTCTTCGTCCAGGCGGCGTCGGCCTACTTGCTCGCTCTCGAAAAGGAGTGATCATTCCTGCGGCTGGGCCTGCTGCTGCTTGAGCTTCTCGTCCTCCTCCTTGGCCCTCTTGATGGCCTCGCTCAACTTGTCGGCCTCGCCCGCTTTCTTGTACCAGCCTGCCGCTTGGACATACAGGCTTTTCGCCTTCTCGTATTCCATTCCTTGCGAGTGGGTCTGGGCGAGCGTGCAGAGGTAGTCCCCCTTCTTGACCATGAAGGCGGCCATCTGCTTCCCGCCCTTCCCGTCGTTGTCGTCCGACATTGGTTTCACCAGCGTGCAACGTGTGGTAGTCGCGGGGAGATCCTTTAAAGGTATCACGACTCCCCGGTGCCGACAAACCTCGATCGCACCGGCCTTCTGTGCACGTTCCGCTTGTACTTGACGGCCGGGTAGCCAAGGCAGATGCTCGCGAGAACGTTATGGCCCTTCGGCACGAGCGAGACCTTGCGCATCCCGCCGTTGATCTTGCAAAAGGTCTGGTGGAAGCCGTTCCACACCGTGCCGATGCCGAGCGTCTCTGCCGCGAGCATGACGTGGTACCCCGCGATGCCCGCGTCCGTCTGGGCCATGAAGGTCTTCTGCTTCGAGTGGATGATGAGGAGCGTGGGAGCGGTCCGGAGGAACGGGTCCTCGCCCGCCTCCTTGCCCTCGGCCCACTTCGCGACGATCCGGGCGAGCGACGCCCGAGACCGCTGCGCCTCCTTCTTGCCCATCGCGAGCGCGACGAACCCGTAGAGCCCCTTCACGAGGGCATTGAGCAGCTTGAACTGCTTCGCCATCGCCTCCCGGATCGCGGCGATGCGGGCGGGGTCGTCGATCACGAGGTACTCGAGCTCCTGGGCGTTCTCTCCCGTCGGCGCGAAGCGGGCGGACGAGATGATCTTGTCCATGTCCGCTCGCGAGACGGGTTCCTTCTTGTACCGCCGGGTGCTGCGGCGGTTCCTCGCGAGGTGGTTGAACGCGTCGAGCGTGATGCCGGGATCCTCGACGGCTGGGAACCCCGCCGGATCCATCCGCTCGTGGACGACGGCGTTAACTGGGCAGACCGCCACGCAATGGCCGCATTCGATGCAGTTCTCGGGGTACTTCTCGACCGGCCCGCCGTCCTCGATCTCTATCACGAAAGCGGGACACACGCGGGCGCAGTTCCCGCATTTCGTGCAAGTGGATAGGTCTATCTTGAGCATGATGCGGTTCACCGGAAGGCATGCAAGAAGCTGGATCACGTGTACAAGCTCGTCGCGTCGAACGTGCTCTTCATCTGCTGGTTCAAGGGCAAGGCGATCGAGTCGACGAAATACCGGATGCCGAAGATGATGGCGTTGAATTCGACCTCGAACGTGTTCAGATCGAGGCCTGGCACCGCGATGTCGTTTTCCACCCAGATGGCCGTCAGGTCGGGATCCACGGAGAAGAACACCGCGTTGAGCTCGAAATTCGAGACGAGGATCCGCTCGTACAGCTGGTGGCGGATTTTGTCCGGCACGTCCTCGAAGTCCATCACTTTGCATTTGATGAACACCCATTGCGGGTGGACGCTGAGAATGGTGGTGAACTTGAGGGACATGTACTCGATAGGGATCAGGATCTCGAACTGCTTGGCGTTGATGCTGATCGTGTCGACCCGGGTACGCAAGTATCCCTCCAGTCTGCCCATGATGTCCTTGACGGCCTTCACGTCCTCCTCCATCTTGCCCCGTATTTCCGCGAGCTCCTCCTTCGTCGAGATCGGCCGCTCGAAGTACTTGTTCTTGTCGATGGTGAGCTTGACGTGCTCGAAATAGCCGTAGTCCGATTCACTCGGGATGATGGCGTCCGCAGCGCCCTCTCCACCAGGTTCGAGCGAGATCGTCGCGTCCCCCTTGGCGCTTGGCCTCTTCTTCGATGCCGAGGTTTTTCGCTTCGCGGGCTTGGCCTCATCCGCGCCCGCGGGCTTCCTTTCGGTCGTGGTTTTTTTCTTCCCCGTCGGCAATCACCGGTCGGCCAGCTCGGCGCGACACCGTCGAGATCGCGTGGGGCGCGCTGGCCAAGCGCTTCGTTATGGAATATATCGCAGCGGCAGTAATTAAGCCTTCACGGGGTTTCGGGCGGCGACCCGTCACTGCCCCATCCCCGGGCCGCGTAGTACTCGTCGAGCATCCGATCGTACCCCTCACGTTCCAGCTCGTGCGGCGGCCCTCCTTTGCGCGGCAGGGGTTCCTTGAAGACCCGGTCGGGCAGGTAATCGTCCTTCCTGGAGAATCCAGCCACCATATTGAACGACCTGCTCATCGTGACCATCCGAGCGGCGATCGCCCTGAGCCCGGCCACGTCGATCTCCACGCCGAAGGTGACCTCGTACAGCCGCTCGATGATGTCCCACTCGAGGATGCCCCGGATGAACTTGCACACGATGAGGGAGTCGATGATGGCCATCTTGTCCTCATGCTCGATCATGGGCAGCACGCGGCCCTCGTAGGAGGGCGCGAGCTCCCGCTCGGTGTTGTGGTACGTGGATCTGAGGTGCGTCGGGCCCTCCGGGGCGACGCCGTAGCTCAGCGCGAACCCGCGGAAGGCCCGCGGGTCGTAACCCGCGAATTCCAGGCCCTTGACGTGCATGGCGAGGCCTTGCAGGCCGTGCTTCTGCTCCACGTGGCGCGTCCCCAGGGCGAAGTCGGCCGCGACACCCCGGAGGTTCACCATGGCCTCGAGGAAGCGCAGCACGGACGACGGATCCTCGTAATCGATGGGTTCGTCCTTGAGGCCGGGGATCAGGCCGCGCCGCCGCGCTTCGATAGCCAGGCCGCACAGCGAACCAGCGGAGATCGTGTCCACCCCCACGCGGTCGCAATACTCGTTGATCTTCGCGATCGCCGCGATGTCGCGGATGTCACACAGCCCGCCGAAGTTCGCAATGGTCTCGTACTCGGGCCCATCCAACTCGCAAGCGAATGGCCCCTCGTCCACTTTCACGTGCTTCCCACACGTGAACGGGCAGCCCCAGCAACCCACGCGCCTCTTCAAGATGGTGCTGTTGATCGCGTGCGCCCCGATCCGGTCGGCCGCGTCCGAATACCCCCTGGCGTAGTAGCGCGTCGGGAAGCAGCCGAGCTCGTTGGTCCAGTCGACGATCGACGGCGTGCCGTACTTGCGGTAGACCCCGTCCGGGCCGTACAGTAATGGTTTCTCCCGCAGCCGGTCCAGCG
>JAFGBX010000348.1 GCA_016932935.1 Promethearchaeota archaeon
CGAGTCTTTGAATGATGAGATGGCTGTCGTTTCTCCCCCTTCACCGGTCGTTCAGGAGGGTTAGGCGGTTTTTTTTTCCCCTTTTAAGCGCAGCACACTCAGACTCGTCATGCAACCGACCGATCGAGCATGCCCCCCCGATTGGAATGAGATCCGCGACGCTTGCGGCGGCCTGCAGCAGGCCATGGACGCCATGATCGAGCAGCCCGACTTCGCGTCTTTCCGCCCCGGCATCGCCCGCGCCATCGCCCTGGCCCGCGACGGGAAGCAGCGCGCCGACCACCCCGAACCGATAGCCCCCGTGGACACGATGACCGACGCGGCCGACCGCCTCGAGGCCATCGCCGTCGAGTTGACCCCGACCGACGTCGCCCGCATCGTGCTCGGCGCTAAGGCGTAGTTCTTTCTCGCTTCTCGCATCGAACTGTGCCACGAGGAATGGGCTCAAAATGTAAAGAGTGTAATTGTTGTAACTGTGATCGACGCGGGAACTCGAAGCTCAGTGATTTCACCCTATATCACAGATGTAGTGAATTTTATTCTGGAAATCCTAACCGTTCATAACGATCCTCAGTCAGATGAAAGATCCGGGGCGGGAATCCGAATATTCCCTCGGTCACGTTCAGCAAGAGCACGTGATCAGCTTCCAATCCTTTGCTTTTGTGGATCGAATACAGCCGGATCCCAGCCTTCCGCCGCTCGCCTTGCCTCGCGATCTCGACTGGTATGCCAGCTTCATCACAAGCTTGTTGTAAATGACTCAGCCCAAAGTTGAACCTAGAGACCACCATAATCTCCGAGGCTTCCACCCCTCCTTCGAGTAATTCCTTGATGACGTTCAATGCGGTTGCCGCTTGCGCTGACGAGTATTGGCGGCTCGTTCCCGCTGGCAAGCGGACGAGCCTGACGGTGGCTTCCTCGTCCATTGTCGGCCCCCGGGCGAACAGTTTTTTCCGGAGAAATTCCCCTTCACATGTGTCGATGACCATCGTTCCGTACTGGACTAACTCTTGTGGGTTGCGGTAGTTGGCATCGAGATAAATCGGCACTATCGGGCTGAAATACCGGCCAAAATCGACGAAGTACTTATTCGACGCTCCCGAGAAGCCGTATATCGACTGCCAATCATCGCCAACGCAGAACAGGCGGCAATCTAGGAAAGAAGCCTTCGGGACTTAACCTTCGGGACTGTAATCTCGATCGATTTCCAGAAGAAATCACAGAATTTGAAAAATTACGAACACTTCGAATGAATGGTATACAATCAGATCAAGAAGATACCCTCTACGATCGGATCTTTAAAATCTTTACAGATGTTAATGATGTATAAAAATAAGATCGATGCAGTGCCTAATGAGATCGATCGCATCTTGTTGCGAAGCAGTTCAGGCACTTTTCTTAATGAGTAAGTTCAAATCTGAAAGCGACGTGTGATCCGGCACATGGATGAAGGTTGGGCTGCTGGACGTGGAGATAGAAGGGTTCGCGTCATTTTATTCGACCTCGGCGGAACCCTCGTCGAGTACTACAAGGCATCCGAGTTCCACGCCATCCTGGACGATGCATTACTGGACATCCAGACGTTCCTTTTCGAGAAGCTCGCCATCACGTTCGACGAGGTCACGGTCGGTAAGCGCGCTGACGAAGAAAACCGCGAGTCGGGCGACAACCGCGTTCGGCCCCTGGAGGGACGCTTGGCGGCCATCTTCCAGCTGGGCGATCTGGCGGAGGAGCACGCGTTCATGATGAACCTATGCAAGCGCTTCTTGAATCCGATCCTCGCGAAGAGCCACGTGTTCGAGGACACTCTGCCAGTCCTCGACGAGTTGAAGAACCTCGGCTTCAGGCTCGGCATCGTGTCCAACACGCCGTGGGGCTCGCCGGGGATCCTCTGGCGGGAGGAACTCGGCCGGGTCGGCATCGCGAAGTATGTCAACCCCATCGTGCTCGACCGCGACGCTGGCTGGCGCAAGCCGGCCGGCCAGATCTTCCAGCACGCGATGGACATCGTCAAGGCCCAGCCCAAGGAGTGCATGTACGTCGGGGACGACCCCCGGTGGGACATCGCGGGGCCGAGGGCGGTCGGGATGGACGCGGTGCTCGTCGACCGGTCTGGCAGCCGCAACGCGAGGGGCGCGCTGGCCATCAACGACCTCCACGAGCTGGTCAAGCTCGTCACGGTCATATAGGACGCCGCAGAGCGGGCCTTGTGTCGGCGAGGAAGCACGCCCCGAGGAACGCCTCCATCGCCACGATCGCGAGCACGATGTCGAGGAGCAAGTAGCACGAGACGAGGATCCCGATGCTGGCAACGACGACGACCGGCTTGCCCCAAGCCGGGCGGCCAGCCCGTCCCTTTTCCGCCGCGGTCGCCGGACTCCACGCCCACGGCGAGAACGAGAGGAACGGGTTCTCCTTCCTGTAGGCCCACTGGTAGAACAGGATGGCGGCGCCGATCGCGGCCGTGTAGGCGACCTCCACGAGCACGCGGGTGCCGTAGGTCGTGCCGGGGAACATCGTGTTGATGTGCACGGGGAAGTTCCAGGCGGGCCAGAAGAAGAGGTGATGCGTCGCGTCGGCGGCGGACTCGTAATACGTGAAGCTGTCGACCGCGAGGTGCGTTGCCATCCCCAGCATCGCCAAGCCCAGCAACGTGACGACCCCGACCGGGATCGCGCCGGGCCGCCGCGCGTTGACCGCCGCCTTCACCGCCCAGGCGACGGCGGCGACGACCAGCGCGAGCATCGCGCCCCCCACGAGCGTGTGCGTGAACACCCCGTGCTCGATGGGCACGAACAGGGAGACCGTGAAGTCCATGTCCGGGATCAGCGACGCGAAGGCGAGGAAGAATGTCTCGAACCGCGTGTGCTTGTACCGCAAGGCGCGGGCGAGGACGTAGCCCGTGAAGAAGTGGGTGAACTCGTTCATCGATCCGCACCTCGGCCGCCGCATCATGGCCGCTTGAACACGTAGTAGAGGCCGCCGGGATCGCCGACGACCCGCTCCCCGTCCGGCCATCGGGAGAAATCTTGCAAATACACCCCGACCAACTCGAACCCGCCCTTCCCCGCGAGGCCCACGAGATCCTCGTGCGTCCAGAGCCGCAAGTCGTGCGTCTCTTCGACCTGGATCCGCTTGCCGTGGTCATCGACGAGCATACGGAACTTGATGTGGCGGATTTTGTTCGGCTCATCGTAGTCGTGCGGCTGCCACGTGCAGGTCACCTCGACGCCGTCCTTGGACACCGTCCAGGTCTCGTCCGGGGTCCACTCGTTCTCGATGTCCACGCACTTGAGGCCGACCTCGAGGATGTAGAGCGCCCCCGCCTTGAGCGACGCGGCCGTGGCCTTGAAGTGGCTGACGATGTCCTCGTCCGTGGTGAGGTAGCCGATGCTGTTCACGAGATTGAGGGCCGCGTCGAATTTATGATCATATACCATCGTTCGCATGTCGCCGACTTGCACGTCCGCCTGGTCGCTCGTGTAGCCGAGGTGGTGCAGCTTGTCCCTCGTGAACTCGACCATCGGTGCCGAGAGGTCGTAACCCGCGGCCTGGAAGCCGAACTTCGGCAGCCACTCGAGGAACAGGCCGGTGCCGCAAGCTGGCTCGAGGACCCGCTCGACCGGCCTCACGCCCGAGAACTGGGAGAACATACATTTGTAGAACTCGATCTCGGGCGCGACGTCGCGGTCGAGGGCCATGTCGTAGTACTTGGGCATGTCGTAGAACCGGGGCCCGTCGCCTTGCCCCTTCCCCCCCATCCTAGCCGCCGTGGCCTTCTTCCCGGTTGGGGTGCCCCCCGGGCGTGGCTTCCGCAGGATGTAGTACGGGAACGGGTACTCGTCGCCCGTGATGTGCTTGCCGGCGGGGATCTTCTTGTAGGTGCCGTCGATGACCGC
>JAFGBX010000349.1 GCA_016932935.1 Promethearchaeota archaeon
CGAAGGCGGCAACCACGAAGACCGAGACCAGGTTGAGCGTGCCGATCGTGGCACGAGCCTGGGCCTCCAGGGGCGTGCCCGCCGTGAAGACGGCGATGATGCCGATGGCCGCGAACAGGGCCAGCCCGGCGAGCAGCACGATGGCCCAGCCGATGAAACAAGCGATCCGCTGCAGGGCAGTGAGCGACTGGCTCTTCGTGTCGTGGTGGGCCATGAAGAGTACCGTTCCACGCTTGGTCTCGCGCGGCGGGATGACGCAAGACAGGTTGCACGTGGGCACGCCGCGCGTGGTTGGCTTGCCCTTGCCCGCGCTCAGCATGCGCAGCACGACGATGACGGCGATCGCGGTGCCGGCCACGAGGATCAAGTTCAGGACCGGCAGCACGTGGGACACGATGGCAAGGACGGCGGCGATCCCGATCGTGGACGCTATCTCGAGCTGGAGCACGCGGCCGAACATCGCCGTGGAAGCCCGGAAGTCCTCTTGCGCGAGAGGCAGGCCGATCTTTTCGAACATCGAGGTTATCTCGGAAACGCATCTCTCCGAACCCGGTGACCCGGACAGCCGGGGGAAGCTCAACGCCTTCACGACGCCCTCCGCGTCGTCCGGACTGAACTCTTGCATCGATCGATCGACTCCTGGTTCGGATGACTGGTGCACCTCGCACGATTTAACGCTATAAGGCGCGTGGAGGCGTGAACGCAAAAGGAAGGGAAAGGTAAAAATGAAAGGAGATCAAAGATGGCCCACTATTTCTTGAACATGGGGTCGTTCTCCTGGAGGACGCGGCGCTGGATCTTGCCGAGGACGTTCTTGGGTATCTCGGCGATGATCTCGATGTACTTGGGCACCTTCCAGTCCGTGATGTTCTCCTTGGCCCACGCCAGTATCTCCTCGGGCGTCGCGGTCTCGCCGGGCTTCAAGGCGACCCATGCCTTGACCGCCTCGCCCGTCTTCGGATCCGGCAGGCCGGCGACCGCCACCTCCGTGACCTTGGGGTGGTGGCCGAGCAGTTCCTCGACCTCGGAGGGGAACACCGAGTGGCCGGACATCTTGATGAGCTGCTTCTTGCGGTCGCGGATCGCGAAGCGGCCGTACTCGTCCATGAAGCCGATGTCGCCCGTGAGCAGCCAGCGCTTTCCGCCCCACTCCTGCAAGTTGTCCTCCTTCGTGCCGAGGTACCCCTTCATGACCTGGGGGCCGGCGACGCAGATCTCGCCCGTCCCGCCCTCGCCGAGGGTCTTGATCGGCCCCTTGGAGAAGTCGGCAGCGTCGAAGATCATGACGTCTGTGCCCGAGACGGGCACGCCGATGAAGCCGGGCTCGCGATCGCCGAAGAAGTTGTTGACGGTCACCACGGGGCTCGCTTCGGTCAGGCCGTAACCCTCGGTGAGGGCCGCGCCGGTCTTATCCGTGAACGGCTTGCGCACGTACTCGTGCAGCGCGCCCGCGCCGGACATGCACAGCTTGAGCCTGCCCTTGAGCGGGTACTTGGCGAGGGTCTCCGGCGGCAGGTCCGCGATGCGCTTGAACAGGATCTCGGCGCCGCAGTAGCAGATGCCGTTCGGGTCGCTGCCGTCGGGGAGCTTGATCGTGGCGATGACGTGCAGCAGATCCTCGGTGGGCGGCGGGCGCGGGAACAGGATGATCATCGCCCCGGACGCCACGCTCACGTTCATGACCGTGGTCATGGCGAAGGAGTGGAAGAAGGGCAGCACGCCGACCATGGCCGTCTTGGCGCCCAGGTCGGGGTCGCTCTCGTTCTCCTTCTGGTTCACGAGCAGGAACTCGCATTGCTTGGCGTTGGCGAAGCAGTTCTCGTGGGTGAGCACCGCGGCTTTCGGGACGCCAGTCGTGCCGCCGGTCATGATCAGCGTCGCCGTGTCCTCGGCGGGGTTGATCTTGACCTTGGGCGGGTTCGGGGGCGACTTGAGCGCGTCGAGGTACTTGGCCGCGCCCGGGTAGTCGACCTTGCCCGACGGGATCTTCTTGAGCAGCTTGCCCAGGATCTTCTTGATCGGGGACAAGCCGGTGCAGTCGTCGGAGACGTTCGTGTAGATGACCTTGTCGAACTTCCACTTGCCATCGTCGACGAAGGGCTTCACGAGATCCGCGTAGAGCGAGTCCAGCACGATGAGGTACTTGGCGTTGACGGTCTTGATCTGGTGGAGCACCTCCAGGGGCTTGTACGTCGGGTTGACGCCGGAGATGACCGCGCCGAGCTTCGTCACGGCGTAGTAGGTCACGACGTACTGGATGCAGTTCGGCAGCACGGAGGCGACTACGTCGCCCTTCTTCACGCCTATCGAGTCGAGGTACGTCGCGAGCCGGAACACCTTGTCAGCGAGCTCCTTGTACGTGATCCAGTTCTCGCCACCGACCTCGAACATAATGCATGGCAGGTCGCCCCAGTTCTTCACCGCCCGGTCGAGCAAGTCGGGCAGACTAAGGTCGAAGTCGATGTCCAGCTGGTGGGGCACCTTCGGGGGCCAGTACTTCGACTTGTACCACAACTTCGATTCATCAACAGGATACTTGATGGTCATTGCTTTATTCACCGTTTATTCGTTTTTAATTCACGCTAAAGTTGGTTCCGATCGGAAAGATACATCCCTTGCGATAGCCATGCACGGGATCAATCGCCAACCTTGACACATACCTCCCCGCGCGCGTATAAGAAACCTTCCATGTAGGGCCTTCGCATGGCGGCATGGCGGGTCGAGCGCCTCACGTCCGCACGCCGCTCTCCCCCGCGAGTGATTTCATGGATAACGACCGCATTTCGTCGGCGACCCTCTGCATCTTCTCCTGGAAGCGCGCCTCCTCGTCGGGATACCACTTCACGATCAAGATCCAGAAGGGGATAACCTTCACGTTGTAGGCTTGATAGGATATGCCTCCCCCCACGCCAGGCACAGGGCGGCCACCATCTGCCATTGGGTGAAGAAGCCCGAAACCGTGACGCCGGCGGAGTACGGTAGGGAGAAGATGATGGCCCAGCAACTACACGCGATCACCAGGCCATGCAGAACCAGGCGCATGAGGCCGGAATTCGGGGATTTGTGCTTCTGTGCTGCCAGCTTAAGAGGATGGGTCTCGCTGGTCCCCCGTTCCAGGAACGGAACGGGAAAGAATGGAATTTGGAGGAAGGAGGGTGCGTGCCCGCCGAAAACCGTCATCTACCTATGCATCTCGCACCTTCTTCGCGAGCCGCTCCTTTCTCTTTTGCTCTTTCTCGCGCAGGCGGTTCCTCTCCTTCCCGATGGCGTCGTAGAGGTCGACGACGGTCGGCGGGGGCAAGCTCTCCCAGCTCTTCTTCTCCAGCCGGATGGCATCGTTCGGGCACGCGGCGACGCAGTTCCCGCAGCCGATGCAGCGGTAGTGGTCGATCGTGGCCCTCGATTCGCCATCCTTCACCGTGATGGCGGTCATCGGGCACCTGTCAACGCACGTGGCGCAGCCCGTGCATAGCTCTGGGTCGTTCCTCGCGACGTAGTTGCCCTGGATGAAGGTCGCCGGCGTCGGCAATTTCTTCAAGAAACTCAGCATGGGGTCGCAGCACGTGCAGCAGCTGCACACGAATTCGGGGTGCTGGGCGTTGCTCACTTGCAGGATCATCCCCTCCTTCTCGTTCTCCTTCAATGTCTCGATGACTTGCTCCCGGGTGATCTCCTTGCCCCAGCCGGCCTTGATGTACATGCTCGCTCCCTTTCCCCACCCGACGCAGACCTCCCGGCGCTTCGTGTTCTTGCACGGCTTGCCGAGGAGGTCGAACATCTGCCGGCAGATGCAGTTCTGGAGCGAGAATGGCCCTTCCGCCTCGGCGACGATCCTCTTGATGTCGTCGTAGGTGAAGATGGCGGACTTGTGCTCGACCGTCGTCCCGATGGGCACCACGCGCAGCTGGGGAACCTGTACCTTGTTCGACTCCTCCACCCACCCCTCCTTCATATACGAGAAGAAGTCACGCACGAAGCCCTCGGTCACCTTGTTGACCTGGAACTCGAACATCCCGACCACGAGCGGGGCGTTGGAATAGCTCTTCTGGCCGCTGTCGTCCTGATACCCCATGAGCCCGCCCTTGAGCAGCATAGCGTCGAGCTTCTCCTCGAGCTCCTTCTTGGAATACCCGAGATCCTTGAGCCGCTCGTGGATGCTATCGAGGTTCTCATAGTTCTCCCATGAGCAATTGAGGCGCGAGGCGATGCGCGCCTCGTCCGGCGTGAAGATGCGCTTCAAGAGGCTGATCTCGACCCCGGACTGCGTCGCGGGGTAGGGAACCGGCAGCGTGTCCAGGTGCTCTTGGAGCGCCCGGTACGGGTCGTCGGTTTCGTTTGTCGGCGCTTGCGTCATGTGACTCCTCCGCTATACATTCTCGTCCCGATTCTTAAAAGATTAGGTGGATAGCGGGCTGCATCATTCTCTTCGGTTGTATTTCGAGAGGTCACGGATGATGGGGGCATTTGGTTCTGGCCAGAATGGCTCGCCTCGCTCACACGCTGCAGTCGACGACGACGGGGTAGTGATCGGAATACGTCTGGTTGGCGCCGTACCAGTCCCGAGGGATCGTGCAACTGCTCACGGTGACCAGTCCGTTCACCAGGATGAAGTCGATCTTCTGGTTGCCGGTCGGGTGGGCGGTCGCGTCGAAGTCCTCTGCGAAGGAATACGTCGGCGGCCCCGTGTAGGTGTCGGATAGCACGACCGGCCCCCCGTCCCTCAAGATCTCGAAGGCGTGGGTCGTGTTGCGCATGTTGAGGTCGCCCATCAAGAAGACGGGCAGCCCGCCGGCGTACGTCGGCATCCGCGCCTTTATCAGGGCGGACGCGGGCTCGTGGAACGTGTCGTAGTGGGTACCCGTCGCGTAGTGCGTGCAGAACACGACGAACTGCGCCCCCGTGGCGGCCCGCTCGAAGCGAGCCCACGTGCAAACACGGTAGTTCGACGGGTCCCATGGCTTGGAGGGAAAATCGGGGAATGGCGACAGCCAGAAGGTGTCCCCGTCCTGGAAGGAGAACTTGGTCGCGTCGAAGAGGATCGCCGAGTGCTCGCCGCCGTGCACGCCGTCGTCCCGCCCGAAACCAGTGTACTTGTAGACCCTGCCCGTCGACCCAGACAAGGGGTTCACGCGCGCCTTGATGTCCTCGAGCTGGAACTGGTACGCCTCCTGGACGCCGATGATGTCCGCGTCGAGCGTCGCTAGGTACGCGCAGAGCGCGTCCCGGCGGTTCACCCAGTTGTTGGCCGGGTTCTCCTCCAACGCGACACCGAGGCGTATGTTGTAGGTCACGAGGCGCGTGCTCGTCGCCACGGCCGACGTCGGCGCCGCGGGTGCTGGCGCGTGGTATTTGAACACGCCGCTCGACACCATGACGGCGCCGCACAGCACGGGGAAGGCGACGACCGCCACCTGGACGGCTCGCTTGGCCAGCCGCGACGGCCGCCACGGGCTCAAGAACCCCGGCAGCCCGTGTGGCTTCCGCACGACGTTGAGCACGACCGCGATGGCCACGCCCGCGATGAAAAGGACGTAGTAGTAGGTAGCGACGATGCCGGGGAACAAGAAGTACATCCCGACGGGCAGCAAGTGGAGGGCGGCCGCGATCACGACCAGGAAAGCGTTGAGGAAGCCCAGCTTCACCCGGCACGCCCCCCGGTTGCCCAGCAAGGCCCAGCCCCCCTCCTCGTTGCCCTTGGCCGCTCTGGCCACGCGGGACGTGTAGGCGAAGCACCTGAAGACCAAATGCACCGCGAACACGATAGGGAAGAGGGCAAATGAGCAGCCGAGGGCCGCCACCACGAGCATCTCGAGC
>JAFGBX010000350.1 GCA_016932935.1 Promethearchaeota archaeon
CCCCGGCATCGGCGATCAGGTCTGCGACGAGTTCGGGGACCCGGTCGAGCGCCCCGATCGGGTCGAGCATGAACAGCCGCGACGCGTTCTCCGACCCGCCCCCCTTGAGCATCACGTCAATTTCCAGCGCGTCGCCGGGCACGATGCGGGTGGCCACGTCGGGCAAGCCAGGGCCGGTGTTGTCCGGGTACTTCTTCTCGGAGACCGGGTCGATCGAGTTGGGCCGGAGGGGGACGTCCCTCGTCGCCCGCACGATCCCCGCCTCGATGGCGTCGTAGAGGCCCGATTGCACGGGGAACTTCTCGCCGATCGAGGCGTAGACGTGGATCGTGCCGGTGTCCTGGCAGTACGGGGCGCCCAGTTCCACGCCGAGATCGAAATTGGCCAGCATGAACTCCAGTTGCTTCCTCGCGAGCGGCTTCGATTCCTTCTCCAACGCGGCGGCCATTAACCCTCGCACGTCCTTCCGCACGCGCGTCGCGGCGACGCCCATCGCCTTGGCGAGGGCATCGGCAACGCGATCCTTTATGGCATCCATTGGGCACCAGTAATGTAAGGATCGCGCCTCTCTATAAAAAGCAGCGTCGAGGTAGCGCGAGAATCCGCGTCCCGGCGGGCCGGTTCCTGGCTCCCTCCCGTACACCCGCCGGGCTCCCTCGGCCCGGGCTTTTTTGTCCGAAGGGCGCAGCCCCCGTGCAGACCGGGCAGCGCGCGCGGGCCGGGCGGCTCGAGGAATACCCCCGTGTTGCATAGCCATATATCGGCCATCCACCGGTGTGATACCGATCGAGGAGATACCCCATGCGGCCGTTCATCGAATTCTACCGGCGATTCGCGTCCTTCAAGCAGGGGCGTCCGGACACGTGGGTCGACCAGGCGGCCGACTTCTTCGCCGGCGAGGCCCGCCGCAAGTGGAAGCGGTTCCCGGCCTACTGCAAGGCGCTCAAGAGGGCCTTCCTCTCGGTGCCCGGTTTCCGCGAGGGCGGCATCGTGGAGGGTAGCGAACCCTCGGTGACAGGGTTCGTCCTCAAGGGCTTCTTCCCGCTCGTGCAGCGGTGGTTCCAGCTCGCCACGGGCATCTCCCCGTCGAACGTGGCCCTCCGCGACGCCCGCGTCGTGTACCGTGGCGAGGCCGTGTACCAGATCGAGATGACCATCCCCGCGGCGACGTTCAAGGCCATGGACGAGGCGGTCTTCGACTTCGGCGAGCTCGCGAAGCCCATTCACGTGCGCGACATGGTCCACCTCATCTTCAGCAAGCTGGTCGATTCCTTGAACCCGATCCTCAAGACGGTTGCCAACATCGAGTGGCAAGTCGTCCAGCTCACGAACCTCCTCAAGATCGCCCTCGATGGCATGCACGTCACGGTGCTCATCTCCTTCAACGACTATTCCGGCAAGGGCTTGCAGATGGCCTTCTTCAATGGACATCTCCTCGACTTCATCGAGGACACGCTCTCGGTGGCCGTCGACGCGCAAACCAAAAATTTTTTCCTCCAGAAAAAGGAAGACTTCCACCAGCTCGCCAAGAGATATTTTAACGAGCACCAGGAGGACATGATCGGTGCGATCAAGCACTTCGAGGCCCTGGCCCTCGTCACGGGCAGGATCGATCCGCTCTACGAGGTTCTCGCTTCCTTGATCTCCAAGCTCGACCTTGGGGTCACGCCGGTCCAGCAGCTGCTGGGGGAGTACAACGAGGCCTGCGGCCTCACGGAGCAGCAAACGATCGTGTGGGGGTACCTGTTCGAGCTGGTCATCACCCAGGCGTTGCTCTACGAGACGTTCCAGTCCAACCTTGCCATCTTCAAGGAGGACGCGGGACAGGTCTTCATGCTCGTCTTGCAGTACTACCTCATCGACCTGGGGCGGGACGCGCTGTCCGAGAAGGTGTTCCGCGGCGGGGAGCTGCGCGACAAGATCGTCGCGATGGCCTCGCGCACCAAGGGCACCGAGGGCGGCGTTACGGCGGTCGAAGACTTCTCGGCCGGCTTCCAGCAGTTCCTCGTGAACCACTTCAAGGTTCAGGGTATGGACGATTACGACTCGTTCATCAGGTGCCTGTTCGGCAAGTCGGTCGAGCGAATGAATTCCCGGTTCTTCGCAGCGTTCCTCAAGACGAGCCATGAGCAGGTGGCTGCGAACATCGAGAAGCTGAACGAGAACGTGGCGGCAAAGCACCGCCTCACGTTTCCCGGCCTCGTGCACAGGATCTCGGACTTCTTGCAGTTCTGCCTGAAGCGCGTGTTCTTCAAGGGGGATCTCGCCTTGGCATCGCAGCAGTTCAAGGATCCGGTCAGCCGGTTCTCCAAAAGGAACATTGCGACCGCAATGGTCGAGCTGCTCCTGTACCGAGAGCTGCCATTCCACGAGAATCAGTGGATGGCGACGCTGGCGGTCGACTTCCGGAACATGATGGACGTGGCCATCGCCGTCGACGTGCGCGACGGCTTCAAGTCGATCTCACCGGGCTTGCTCGCCAACTTCGTCACGCACGACCGGGCGCTCAAGCCCACCACGACCCTCTTGCACGAGCGGCTCTTCAACGAGGTCATCGAGCCGTTCAACGCGTTCCACCAGTTCTTGCGGCAGAACGTGGCACGGAGGACGCTCGATTGGGAGTCGTTCGTCGCGGCAATTGCCCGGTTCTTCAAGAGCAGCGTCCATGGTTGCAAGCTGGACGCCCGTGCCGCCCAGCGCTTCGCGCGGATCGTGGCGGTCCTGATCGACCGCCCGTGCGAGTAGGCCGGCAATGGTGGGACTTGGCCCGGGAGGGGGTCACGACTTGAAGAAGGCGAGCTCGATGGCCCCGTAACCCATTTTGTCGCACGCGTCCTTGCATTTCCCGCAAAGGATGCACTCCCCGTCGCCACTTATCTTTGCATATGGCTCGTCGAGGATGCGGATTTGCATGGGGCAAGCGAGCTCGCAGGCACCGCACTCCTTCCGCCCGGGGCACTTTGCCGGGTTCCGCGCCAGCGCGATGATCGCGTGCTTCGCGAAGGGGCGCGTGAGGGCGCCGTAGGGGCAAAGGTACCGGCAGTACGACCGGGGGAAGTAGAAGGTCAGGATGACCACGATGAGGTAGAAGAGCCCCTGGACGATGACGAGCCAGTTGTTCGTCAGGTAGTCGAGGTTGTTGGAGGCCAGCTGGTTCGAGACGGTCGGCACGAACACGAAGAAGAACTCGTCGAGGCTCCAGAAGCCGAGGGGGTTCTTGCCGAAGTCGCCGAGCGTCTGGAGGTAGAGCGTGTAGGTCGGGTCGTCCGTGATGAAGGCGAACGGCACGATGAACACCAGCAGGAGCACGAGGATCCAGTTCTTGACGCGGGACAGGAACGGGTGCGAGGTCACGCTCACCTGCTTGCTGTTGTTGGTCACCTCTCCAGCCCAGCCGAAGATGTCTTGGATGAACCCTGCCGGGCACATCCACCCGCACGTCGAGCGGCCGAACACGACCGTGACCATGATCACGAGACCTATCAAGAGGAACGGGAAGACGCGGGAGACGAACGTGCCGAGCATGACCTCGAGAAAGCCCCCGCTGTCGGAAAGTGGCGAACGGGGGGAGCTGAGGAACGGGACGTAGCGGAACAAGGACTCGAAGAACGACAGGTCAGTCGAGAAGACGCCTCCCCAGAACACCGCGTTCAAGAAGACGATCACGAAGATCTGGACGACCCGGCGCGCCAAGGTCAGCTTGGAGACCCCGGCGATGCGGGCCCGCAGGGACGTCTTCGCCTCTATCGTCTCTTGCTCTACCATTTCACGCTCGACCATGGCTTCGGTATGGATCGGGAACGCGTGTTGCCTTATTACCATTGCTGGTTCAATTGCTTGGGAGGTGCACCACCGATGGCTGCAAGCCGGAACAGCGGAACGCCGCACGCAGCACCTCGTCTATGGAATCCTGCCCCTCGCCAGGGGTTCCCTCATACAGGTGCGACGGGCAGCTCCGGCAGTCCGAGTTACCGAAGCCCTTGACCGGCGTGAAGTGGCCATCGAGGGCATTGATCGCCAGCGACACCTCGCATTCCTTTCGATCCGTCGTGAGGGCGAGGTAGACCGCCCGGACGTCGAGGTGCTCGAGCAAGTAGTCGACGTGCCAGTGCTTGTTCTTGGCCGGCGCGGCGAGGTGGCGCCCGACGCGCCTCGCCAGGCCGGAGAGCGCCGACCCGACGTAGACGTAGTGGCGGCCTGGGGTGACCCGCACGGTGCCGAGCTTGCCGACCACGAGGCTCGCCGCGTCCCTGGGGGCGAGCAGCAGGGCATAGACGCCAGGGCCTTGTGGTATCGCGTCGCATGCGGGGCCGGTCATGCGGTGACCTCGTAGGCCATGAGTTTCAGGATCTTCCCAGGGATGTCGATCACGTTCTCGTAGAGGACGGGCACCGCACCGAGGCCCAGGAAGACCTGGTAGTTGTCCTTGTTGTAGTTGTCCCGCGGCACGGGAAGGTAGAACTTCCTGCAGGATTTGATGACCCTCTCGGCCAGGTCGAAGTCGATGCGCCCGCCGATGGTCTCCTGGAGGTCGGAGACGAAGAACACGATCGTCTCCTCCGGCCTGGGCGGCTTGAACGGGTCGCCGCGCGCCGGCTTCCCGACGAGCAGCGCCTCCAGAACGGCGTTGATGTCGGTCATGCCCATCGTGTTCTCCGTGAGCAGACCGAGGAACTCCTCGCGGGCCCGGGCGCGGGACATGCAGGAATGGTTGATCGCGAACGTGTCGTTGGAAAAGGACAAGAACACGATCTCGGACTCCATGTCCTTGTCCAGCGCGTCGATCAGGCCCTGGAATAGCTCGACCTGGCCGATGTACGAGGCGATCATGGAGCCGGACAGGTCGTTCACGAGGATGAGGTTTCTCGACGAAGCCTTCACTCTTTGCTTGTACACCGGCGTCCAGATCTGCATCTTCTTCATCGTGCTGAAGAGCGTTCCCTTCACGTCGAAGTCCTTCTGGAAAAACGCCCGGACGAGGGCGTTCAAGTCCTTGAGCAGGCCCTCCCTCATGAAGAACTCCCGGAAGAACGACGCCACTAGGTGGATGATCGCCTTCCGGCGGCCCCGCGGCAGGTCGCGCTGGAGGTACCTCCTGATCAGGGCGGAGACGGGGTCGTCCGCGTCCACCGTCTGGACCTTCAGGCGCTCGGCGGGGCCGGATCGCATGAGCAGGCTGAGCGTGGTGAGCTCGTCCGTGTTCTCGAACTCCAGGATGTCGTCGAACTTGATGATGCCCGTCAAGAAGGCGCTGACGGAGAACCGGGTGAACTCTTGCTTGACGGCCTCCGTCTGCGCGGCGATCTTGTCGATCGTGAGCATGCTCTCCTTGAGGAAGACCATGTCGTTCTGGGTGAGCAGATGCATGTTCTCGGAAAGCGTCTTCAGCGCCGACACAGCCTTGTCGCTGATCCGCTCCTTGTTCTTGTAGAACCGCAAGGCCTCCTGGAGGCTCATGAGCTCCGAGGGGTCGCTCGCGTGGATCGCGAAGAGTCCCTTGATGGCTTCGACGACGATCTCCCGCTCGACGTTCATGTTCTGGACGAGGAAGTTGGCCTGCGCCGGGAGCGTGTCCAGGTACTTCAAGTAGCGGCCGATGTCTTGCATGCGCTTCGAGACGCGGATGCCGAACCGGTTGCGGAGTATCTCCAGGAGATGCGGCCACAGGTTCAGATCCTCCGAGACGATGGGGTGCAGCTGCACGTGCCCCGCCTCGTCGACCTTGACGAGCTTGTAGCGCTCGAGCGCGGCGACGGGATCGAACCCGACGCCGAGCTTCTTCAAGGCGGCTCCTATCTCGCCCGTGGTCGGCACCTTGCCCGCCAGCCCTTGCTGGATGAGGTTCTCTAGCACGATCTCCAGCGTGGATCGCTTTATGTCGCTTGACGAGAACAGCCGCGCCAGCTCGTACGGGGGGAAGGTGAAGGGGCTCGTTGGCATCACGCGCTATATATTTGGATGGCTGCAGTACATATATTTAGGCGATGCGATATCATTGAGCGTGAGCAGCGTGAGCAACCCCGAAGAGAACCCCGTGGACGCGTTCAAGAAGCTCCTGAACGAGGAGACGGCGGTGCAGAAAACCGTCCGAAGCGTCTCATCGAAGCCGACCCTCGAGTACCTGATGAACCCGCTGCCCGTTTCGCCGATACTACAAGGAGCATTCGCTGACCCCGTCAAGGCCCTGAAAAAGTTCATGGCCCAGCACACTTCGAAGGTTCAAGAAGACCTGGTAGAGTTCGAAGGCTTGATCTTGCCGCGGAACGCGGTCTCGCTGGCCGTCGCCGCCATCTTCGAGTACGCCATCATGATCCAGAAGAACGCCACGGAGCTGAAGACGCTCGACCAGAGGTTCAAGAACCAGTGCCCGATCCCAGTCCTGTGGGGCAGCGAAGGTATGGGCAAGACGACATTCGCCCTGGCAGTCGCCAGGAAGATCCGTGGAATCAAGGACGACGATCCGGAGGGCGTGGTCTTCGCGAACTTCGCACCATTCACCGAGCCAGACGAGATCGTTGGCGAGATCAACGCGCCGAAGATGTACGCCCGCAGCCAGCAGCTCTCGTTCTTCCTGAACCTGGCCTCCAGGCAGCAAGGGCTCGTTCCAGACGACCTCATCTCGTCGATCACGAGGTACGACCTGTCGTTCGAGAACGTGGCCTTGTGGGATCTCACGGCCCTCATCATCGGTGCGATGGCGGGCATCGGCGTCGTCGGCGACGAGATCGGGCGCATGCCCCCCCGGGCGCTGGACGGGCTCATGACGGCGAACGTGGCGACGTACTCGTTCGGTGGGCACGTGGTGCAAGCCACCCCGGGTCATTTCTTGATATGTACCGCCAATCCGAAGCGCCCCGGCGACGTCCACTTCACGCCGGATCCCGCACAACAGCGCCGGTTCGTGCTCGTCGACTTCAACTACGACATCCCCCTCGAATCGGTAGCGAGCAAGCTGGAGGGTCAACGGAGCGCCGAGTTACTCAAGGAGGTTATGGCCATAGCCAAGGAAAGGGGCCTCACGATCAGCCCGCGCCAGGTGCTCTATTTCATCAAGCTGGCGAAGTACGCCGACGACTCGGGCGACAAGAAGGGGTTCCTGCACGGCCTCGTCAACGGCCTGTTCTCGGCCGGCCAGTGACTATACAACGATTTTATACCATTGCGCTCGTAACTACGTGATATTTTACCCCTTGCATCCAAGCAGGTCCTGAACATGAGCGATAAAAAGAAAGAGCTCTTCATGGTGAGCCACACCCACTGGGACAGGGAATGGTACCTCTCCTTCAACCAGTTCCGCTTGCGGCTCGTGAACGTGGTCGACAAGGCGCTCGGGATGGCCTCGGTTCCCGGTTGGAACTCGTTCATGCTCGACGGCCAGACCGCGCCGGTCGAGGATTACCTCGAGGTCAAGCCAGAAAATTTCGCCGCGTTGAAGCACGCGGTCGAGGCGAAGAAGCTGATCGTGGGCCCATGGTACGTGCTGGCGGACGAGTTTCTGGAGTCCGCCGAGGGCCTCGTGCGGAACCTGCTCATCGGCCACGGGATCGCCGAGCGGCTCGGCAAGGTCATGAAGTGCGGCTACGTGCCGGACACGTTCGGCCACGTCTGGCAGCTCCCGCAAGTGCTCGCCGGCTTCGGCATCAAGAGCTGCTACATGTTCCGGGGCTACCCGCCGCTGTTCGGCGGCCACGAGGAGTACAAGGGGCACAACGACGACACGCGACTCGAGTTCTTCTGGCGCGCGCCCGACGGGACCAAAGTGCTCGCGCTGCACCACATCACCGGTTACGGGAACGCGTCGCACCTGTCGGACAGCGCGTCGAGCGGCGAGTACAAGTGCCTCGGCGCGGTCATGCGCATCCTCGGGGCCGTGGAGCGGCTCGAGCCCCGGTCGGCAAGGCCGCTCTTCCTCATCATGAACGGGACCGATCACCTGTTCCCGGACGACAACATCCCCGACGTGATCGACTTCATCAACAACGACGAGGAGCTGGGTGAGAATTTCCACATCACGCACGCGACGATCGAGGACTACTTCGACGCCCTCGATGAGGACTCCTACGGCCTCGCCGAGCTGGCGGGCGAGATGCGCGGCTCGGCCTACACGCAGGTCACGCCCGCATGCCTCTCGTCTCGCATGTACCTGAAGCAGGCGAACTGGCGCCTGTCGAACGACATCGAGCACTTGGTCGAGCCATTGAACGTGCTCGCGTGGTACCTCGGCGCGAAATATCCACAAGACCCGATCAGGCTCGCATGGAAGCTGCTACTCAAGAACCACCCCCACGACTCGATCTGCGGCTGCAGCATCGACAGGGTGCACGAGGACATGGAGACCAGGTTCGCCGAGATCGGGGACATGGTCGAGACGCTGGTCAACGGCGCCACGAGCGTGATCTGGAAGGCCATGAGGCCCCCGCCACCGGGGAAGCTGGCGCTCCCGGTCATGAACGTGACGAACTGGGCGCAGACCGGGCCCGTGAAAGCACTGTTCAACGTTCCCGGCCCGCTGCACGGCTCGAACCTGCGCGTCGTCGATGCGAACGGCAAGCACGTGGAAGAAGCCAGCATCAGGATCATCCCCGACTACCGGGAGCTGCCAGACGCGGCGAGGCTGTACCCGCTGTTCGGCCACTCGGTGCAGCTGCGCGAGATCGAGATGGTGGCCACCGACGTCCCGCCGCTCGGGTTCAAGACGTACTTCCTCGAGGCGTCACCCGACGGCGCCGGGATACCCGCGCCGGTCGTGGGAGGTGATCCCGTGCTGGATAACGGGCTGCTCGAGGTCGCGGTCAACCCGGACGGGACGGTGACCATCACTGACAAGAAG
>JAFGBX010000351.1 GCA_016932935.1 Promethearchaeota archaeon
CGAAAACACCTGTAAAATCACGAGGTTATCTGGCCAGGAATGCGCCCCGGCTGGTTGGCGTGGCTTCCTGTGCTGGTGTCCACATTTATCCAACTTGTTTGTGAATTGTCACGACTGTTCCTTCCAAGGCAACGTGAACCCGGCCGGCTTCGACTATGGTAACGTCGTGGTGTTCAATTCATCACGAGTTACCTTCGAAAACTGCAGCGTGATCAATGGCTCGCATGGCTTCAGAATCGAAAGAAGCTTTAACCTCACCCTCCGAGACAACTGCGTGTCCGGTGCGGATGTCAGATGCGTGTATCTCTCGCAAACGAACGATACACGAATAGATAATAACACCGTGGAACACAGTGGCGGAGGGGGCATCGATCTCGCCTTGTTCTGCTATCGAAACGTGCTCATCTCGAACCATTGCGAGTCCAACATGCTGTTCGGCATCGGGATCAATCAGTATTCAAGCAACAACACGGCGGTTGGAAATGTTCTCTGCTTCAACCAGGAAGGCATCGAGGTCTGGAGCGGGGTCGCAGACAATGGCTTCTCCTCCAACAATGCGTCGTTCAATCGCGGCTATGGCGCGTACATGTGGCTTGCGTTCGATTTCTCGTTCTCCAACAACATCGTCTCGAATAATGGCGACCACGGGATCTTCATGTCCGGGTGTTCGAACGTCACCGTCTCCTCCAACACGATCACGGGGAACGCCGGCCACGGCGTACATTTTTGGGAGTATTTCGGTTCGTACGGGTGCAGATTCCTATGGAACACGATGACCGGAAACGCGCTCGGGTGCTTCAACGATGACCTTAGCTTGCACACGGGGCTGGGCAAGCCGAACGAGTATGAGGGCAATGGCTGCCTACCTCCTTCGACGCAGGATCCGCCCATGGATGATGCGACAGCCTATGTGATCGCTTGCGTGGTCGCAGTCGTGGCCGTGTGCGCGGTCCTGCTCGTGTTGAGGCGATCGAAGAGGGACGGGTACTGGGTCATTCGGTCTTAATTCCTAATTCCCTTGAGCACGATTAACATCGAGGAGAACCGCCCTCCACCGGCTCGTCCTACCACTTCTCGTAGCGGCCCTCGAACGCCTTGATGTCGAGACCCAGCTGGATGGCCTTGAAGATGTACGTTGAGGCCTCCTCGAGCACGGTGATCCAGTTGAACGCTTCGGTGAGGTTCGGGCCCCGGCTGAAGACCCCGTGGCCGTTGAGGACGATGATGTTGTAGTTCCTCATGGCCTTCGGGATCTCCTCCTCCATTTCCTTCGAGCCGGTCGGGTTCTTGAGCGTGACGATGGGGATCTTTTTTAGCACGTAGTTCCCTTCCACGTCGATGGGGATGATGTAGTCTTGCTTCAAGACGGTCGTGTAGTACATCGAGAGGACGACGGAATGGGCCGGGTGGCAATGCATCGTCGCGAGCGCGGGCGTCTCGCGCATGATGTTCCGGTGCACGTATGCCTCGGTCGAGGCGATGACGATGTTGCTGTCGTCCTTGTCCATGCTCACCTCGACGACGTCGCCCAGCTGCAGGTCGCCCTTCATGGAGCCTCGGCGGGTGATGTACATCTTGTTCCCGCGGCGGACCGCGATGTTGCCCGACGACGCGGAGTTGTACTGGCGCTCCCTGAGGAAATCGCCGAACTTCTTGAACTGAGGGTAGACTTCGGCGATGATGGCCTCTGTGAGCAGCTTCCCTTTCGGTTGGTTCACTTCGCTCATTACCTCATCACGCCTCTTTGGATAGTGGTTTCAAGCCAAGCCGCTGGAGCGTCCCTGGCCGGGGGACGCCTTCGTCCGTCCAGCCCCTGATCTCGTAGAACATGTTGAGCATGATGTCCATGGGAGGGACGTGCCCCTTCGACGCGCCCGATTGGAGGGGGTTCTGAAACCGCGGGGGGAGGGCGTCATCGGCCCTGCCGAGCCCGGCCGCGTTGTTGTACAGCCTCTCCAGGTTCCAGATCCGCTCGCCGATGTGCTCGGCCTCGGTGATCGTGATCTCGAGCCCGGTGACGGCGGAGACCGCCCGGGAGTAGTAGTCGTCGGGCACACCCATACCCGTGAACTTGCACGCGACGATCGAGTCGAAGAAGGCGTTCCCGTTCTGCAGCTTGACGACCAGATCCGGCTTGTCCGAGAACGAGAACCGGTCGAAGATCTTCGGGAGGCCGAGTAGCTCGGCGCCGACCGTGTAGGCGCGCAAGTGGCAAGCACCGCGGTTCGACGTCGCGTAGGCCAGCGCCATCCCGAGGGCGCCGCGCGGGTCGTAGGCGGGCATCTCGAGCCCCTTGACCTGCATGGCAAGTTCGGGGGCGCCGTACTTCGCTGCCAGTCGCTTCGAGCCCAGGGCCAGGTCTGCGCCGATCCCGTCACGCGCCACGATCTTCTCGATCAACGGGAGCAGCACATCCTTGTTACCGAAATCGACGCCCTTCCACGCAGCTGGTAACTTGCCCCGCTCGTTGAGCTCCATGGCGCACGCGATCGTCGCGCCTGCCGTGATCGTGTCCAGGCCGAGCTCGTTGCAAGCATAGTTCGCGTTCGTGACCGCTTCCAGGTCGAAGATGCCGCAGTCAGCGCCGAGTGCCCAGACGGACTCGTACTCGGGGCCCTTTCCCTCGCCGGTGCCCGTCCTGGTCAGCTTCCCGCACGCGATGGGGCACATGTGGCATGCCGTGTTGGACTGGAAGATCTGCTCGATGATCGCGTCCCCGCTGATCTTGTCAGCCTCTGGGTGCGTGCCTTGCTGGAAGTTGTTGATCGGGAAGATGCCCATCGCGTTCATGAGGTTGACCAGCTGGGCGGTGCCGAATATCTTCAGCCCCTTGCCGGTCATGGGGCTGGCCTGGATGCGCTTGTTGATCTCCTGGACGATGACCTTGAGCGCGTCTGGGTGCGCGACGCTCGTCGGCACCTGGGCAGCCTTTTCACCCGCGTCGACCACGACCGCCTTGAGGTTCTTCGACCCGAGGACGGCGCCGAGGCCGCCCCGGCCGAGCGCGTGGTGGTAGTCGTTCTCGATGTTGGCGAAGAGCACCAGGTTCTCGCCCGCGGGGCCGATGCAGCTGACCCTTGCGGACTTCCCGTGCTTCTCCCGGAGGGCGTCCGTCGTGGCCTTCACGCCCTTCCCCCGGAGTCCCTTGGCGCCCTCGATCGAGGCACCCTCGGGGGTCAAGTGCAGGTACACGGGCTCGGGCGACTTGCCCTCGATGATGACCGCGTCGAACCCGCAGTACTTCAAGTACACGCCGAACGAGCCGCCAGAGTTGCAGTCGAACACGGTCCCCGTGAGAGGGGATTTCGACACCGCGGCATACCTGCCGGTGACCGGAACCGTCGTGCCGTTGAGGGGGCCGGTCGCCAGCACGATCTTGTTCCCTGGGCCGAGGGGATCGGCCTCCGGGGGTACCTCGTCCGCGAGGTACCGGACGCCAATGCCCCTCCCGCCAATGTAGGACGACAGGATGGCTTTCGGTATGGGCTCCGTCTGGGCTTTCGCCTTGCTCAAGTCGACCCGGAGAAGCTTCCCATGCCAACCGTGCATGAGCGAATACATGTTGGGAAGGTAAAATGGTTGTTAGTGGTAAAAAATAACACCTCGGGGGGCACCGAGGAGACCCAAAATCAGAATGTGATGCCCTTCGCCCGCAGCTGGTCGATGCACTTCAGCATGTTCTCGTATCGCTCGGGGCTCAGCGACGGCAGGGGCGGCGTGACGCCCGCGTTTCTCGCGAAAGGGAGGCCGACGTGCTTTAAGGCCTGTTTCACGAGCGTGGGCAACTCTGCCTTCGCGACCGTGAACATCTGGCGAATGACGTCGCTGATCTTCTCGAGTGCCTTGCATTTGGCCTCGTCGCGAGGCTTTTCCCTGAAAGCGTGCAAGAGCACGTTGTAGAAGTCCGGGAACATGTCGACGCCAGACACGATGACCCCGTCGATGTCGAGCACGCCGTTCTTCAAGCAATCTATGAGCACGCGGTCGGTGCCCACCCAGACGTTGCAGTGGGCCGTGTAATCGCCCTTCAAGAGGCGGCGAAGCTCGGCGATGAAATCCCATTCGACGACCGTCGCCTTGATGCCGCAGATCGCCTTGTCCTTGGCGAGCTTGAACACAAGCTCGGGCGATATTTTCGGGTGGCTCGTCGTGATCGGGGGCGCGTAGTACATGAGGAGGGGGATCTCCCGTTTGAGGCCCGCCGCGAGCTTGCGATAGTAGAGGTCGATGTCGGCGGGCTGCAAGTCGAAGTATTGCGGGACGACCGCCATGGTGGCATCGGCACCCTCCATCCGAGCCAGGTGGGCGAGCTCGATGGCAGGCCGGACGCCGTGGGAAGCGAGACCCGCGATCACGGGGACGCGGCCGTTCACGCAGTTCACGACATCGTGCACCACGGATCGTTTCTCCTCGAGGGCGAGGTACGGGCCCTCGCCCGTGCTCCCGAGCAAGAAGATGCCGCCGTTGCAGCCGTTCTTCAGCAAGTATTCCACGTGCTGGCACATCGCGCCCGTGTCCACGTCGCCGTTCGCGTCGAGCCACGTCACGAGCGGTGCAATGACGCCCCTCGTCCGCTCCAGTAGTTCGTAGTCATTCATCAATTCTTATATGGCTATCCGACAATTAATATGCATTGAAGCCATCAAGCCATATCGGCTTCAACGATGGCGCTGAAGCCATCAGATTGGCGAGGTGAGTCACCAGATGAGTGAAAGACTTCCACCAGCACTTTTGGAAAAGTTCAAGGATTTGCAGACTGAACCGATTAAGTCCAGGATACGAAACAAGAACACCACCGCCCTCGCGCAAGCGATCGGGCACAAGGATCAGAAATACGTCGGAGAGGGCGCGGCCATCAGCCCGGCATACATCGGCACGCTGGTCGTGAAGGGGCTGTTCTCCCTCGCGGACGCGGCCGTCAAGAACGACAAGGGAGAGGACGTGAAGCTGATCACGAACCCCGGCAAGATCCTGCACGGGAGCATGGGTTACAAGTACATGGATCTCGACTGCGTCAAGGACGGCGACGTGCTGATCACGACGGGGAAGCTCACGAAGATCTTCGTCAAGAACGATATGCTGTTCTTGTATGCCGATATGGTAAGCAAGAGGGAGGACGGCACGGTCGTGCAAGAGACCAACATCGGCGCCATTTGCCGCAAAGGAGGTTTCTAAGATGGTGAAAGCAAGCGACCTGACAGTGGGCAAGAAGGTCGAATTCGCCCACGGGCCGATCACGCGGGCCGAGATCTATGCCTACGGCAAGGCCAGCAAGGACGAGAACGGCATCCACATGACAGACGACTTCGCCGTCCAGATGGGTCTGGGCGCGGTCATCGCCCACGGCATGCTCTCGTACGGCACGACCATCGCGGAGGTGGACAACTGGCTCGCGGGGAGCGGCAAGCTCGCCGCGATCGACTGCGAGATGCGCGGGATGGTTCGTCCAGGCGACGTGGTCTACTCGACCTTCACGGTGAAGGAGGTCTCGGGCAAGAAGATCAAGTTCACCTGGGAGCAGTACTCCAAGTGCCCGCTCACGATATCGAAGGGAGGGAACGTGGTCGTCACGTTCGAGGGCGAGGAGCGCAAGTGGGTGGCCGAGAAGGACAAGCCCCTCATAAAGACGGAGGAACTCAAGGCCCCGCTCAAGTGGGTCAAGACGACGTGGGACCCGCCCTTCCCCGCAGGCAAGTACCAGGAGGCCGTCGAGACGTGGAACGACGGCGGCGAGCTCAAGTTCTTGTGGCGCCTCTCGCTCCAGGGGAACGCCGAGATCGAGCTCAAAGAGTAACCACACCTTTCGTTTTTTCTTTTGCACTTCCCGCCGCTCTTTCCTCCGAAGCGTTTTCCGAGCAAATGTCGCCCCGCCGTAGATCTATATATTCGCACCCGCTACACCTCGCGCCTTCGGAGGCTGCTCGTGGACAGGGGCGGGCTGGACACCCGCGGCATCATCGACACGTTGCAGTACCCGGTCGTCGATCCCGAGACCAAGCAGGTGTTGTTGTACAAGCCACGCTGGCTGCGCGCGCTTCTGGCGGCGAGCGGCCTCAGCGATGCGGATATCGTCGCCTCTCTCGCCCGAAACGGGCCATTCGTGTCGTTTCAATCGAACTGGTGCGGAGATACAAGTGTAAAAGGATGAAGAACTGTGCCAACGAGATCAATACAGTGTGATCCCCAAGTGTTAAAAAAAGGGCTTTCTATTGGAGGTAATGAACGGATAAAGGCGGAATGTTACAAGATGAGGATGACACTCGATAATCGCAGCATAAAGAAGTTATTGTTAACGATGTTTCTCCTATCGATGTGCGTATCCCATAGTCCACCCACATGTGAGATTGATGATGAGAGTATTCCATCTCGATTCGAATCCGGTCTTATTCCCAGACACTCTGGTTTTACGAGCAATTTCACGACTACATGGGGAGAGCAGATCAACGATTCTGCAGAGGCAATCTGTCAGATTGGGGGCTATCTATACGTTACAGGCAGAACCGTTAACGACATGATGTACAATACGACAGACATCATCGTCTTGAAGATAAACGGAACTACCGGTGACATCGTGTGGAACAGCACTTGGGACGGCGCTGCCCCGTTCTATCCAGCAAGCGATGTAGGGCTCGATATCTGCACCGATGGGAGCGCGCTGTATATCACGGGTCGTACCGACAATGGGTTGCCAGGATTGTTTGATATGGTGCTAATCAAGATGACTAGCGAGACGGGATCCATTGTATGGAATAGGACATACGGCGAAGCCGTGCAACAAGACGTCGGGAACAAGATCTTCTACTACGATGGATGTGTCGTAACGATCGGGTCGTCGGGATCCTATCTTGGGGTCATGAGCGTCGACATTCGCCTCTTGAAATGGAATGCAACGACTGGTACTTGTATTGATGCATCGAACTATGGAACGACCGGCATCGACCGCGTCGAGGATGCCTGGTTTAACGGGACGATAATCATCATCACGAGCAACTCTAGTTCTAGTCCCTATGGATATCTCGATATCTTTGCTAAAGACTTCGCATCGCATCTAGGATCCGGTTATGGAGACGCAGCTGGCATGTCGATCTCGACCATCAGCGGCCAGACATACCTTGCTTCCACAACCCTCCAATGCAATGCATACTATTTCGACCCCGTCTGGACACGGGACATCCCAGGTACCAGGCAGAGTATGGTGGCATGTAGAGCACCATTCATCTACACGTGCGGCGACAGGTTGGCCAAATGGAACCAGACGGGCGATTTGGAATGGGATGCTTCGGTCAATGGTTCACATTTCCCACGAGACATGATAGTGACTTCCACGGGCATCTTCTATTGCGGGCAGACAACATCGAAGGAATCTTTCGTCGTGCGCGTCAACGAGCTTTTTCCTCTGCCGGATTTCGAAGCGAATGTCACCCATGGGATCGCAGGGTTTACGAACATCTCGTTCCATTACACGGGAACCAATCTCTACGATTTAGTATCGCTCCAATGGAATTTTGGTGATGGGAGCCCGAACTCGAGCCAGCCGGAGCTTACATATATGTACCTTTTATCGGGTTCGTTCACGGTCACCCTCACGGTACAAGATTCCGATGGGGAAGTGGCGGTTTCTAGAAAGAACAGTTATATCGTCGTGGAGCCCGATTATCTCCCGAGGGCAGCCTTCTGGTTCAACGCATCGCGCATCATAGTGGGGGAATGCGTATCATTCACCCCGTTCCCACATGGTAATGCCCCGAAGACGCACACGTGGGATTTTCGTGATGGATCTGACCTTTCCAACGAGTCTGCACCGGTTCACCGGTTCCTTTCTAGTGGCATCTTCGCCGTAAACCATACCGTCGTCGACGCGGATGGCGACAGAGATAGTGATGATTATCCCATTGAGGTGCAAGAAGACCTCGTTCCACAACCGGATTTCTATGCCCCAGTTACGAGCGCGATAAACGGGACGAGCCAATGCGTGATTCAATTCTATTTCAATGGAACGACGGGGAACGATGACGGGAGCGGGACGTGGGATTTTGGAGATGGGACGAACGCGTCCTTCTCGAGTTACACCAATCCGACCCACTATTATCAGAACCCGGGCAACTACTCGGTGAGCCTGTCCTATACGGACTGGGACGGGGATCTCGTGAATTTCACGCGCGATCAATACATCCGGATTCAAGCGGACGTGCTGCCCGACTTCTCGATAGTAATTGAGCCCCTTTCTCCGATTGTCGGGGAATGGACGTTTTTCAGCGTCGCCGGGTCCCTCGGGAATCTGCCAGTGACGTACCAGTGGCAGTTACCGAGGAGCTACAACTACACCGGTGGCGTGTTTCACAGGTATTTTACAGAGACGGAGACCGGCACGTTCTTGATCAACTTGACCATTCGTGATGCTGATGGCGACGTGGTCACCGTGAGGAAGAATATCACCATTGTGGCGGACATCTCGCCCGAACCATCCTTTGCCGCCGACCGCACCAGCATCACGGCAGGCGAGAGTGTGCACTTCACCTTCACGGGCAGTCTAGGGAACGAGCCTGTCCAACTCGTCAATTGGTCATTCGGGGACGGGACGGCCCACTCCACCGATCTACATCCCACGCACGAGTTCCACGCGCCGGGCGTTTATGACATAACCCTGACGATAATCGACCGTGATGGAGATAACAGCACCATCACGGTCTCGTCCTTCATAACGGTCATGCTGCCGGATCCCCCCGCCGGCGTGGATCCTGTTCTCCTCGTCGTCATCGGCAGCGCCGTCGCCGGGATAGCGGCAATAGGCCTATCCGTATCGATCAAGAGAAGGAGGTTTCACGATCGGACGTTCAAGGCTTCCCCATCGTGAGAGGTTCCTGGATCTCGGATAACGCGTCCACGAGATCCGGATGGGTCTTGAGCAGCACGGAGCGCAAGGAGAGCCCTGCCGGTGTCAGGTGGGGGGCGTTCAATAGCGGGTCGAGAAAGCCGTGATAGATCAAGTGCCGCACATGCCCCTCATCATCGCCGCCCGCTTCAAACATGAGCCAGAGCATCCGCTGGAAGGAAGTGAAGAGGTTCCCGACACCCAACAAGTCCTCCTTATGATCGACATCCAATTTCGACTCGAGGTACTCCACCCATGCTTCCGTGACGTCTTTGTCGCGGATAGAGCGGAGAAGGCGTCGTTCCTCTCTACTGCCCCACCAGCGAGCATGTTGGAGCAGAGTGCTGCTTTCAAGCCCGCGTAGATCTGACACCACGTCGATCTGTTGCCCGTCTATCAACGTCGGCACGATGGAGCGGACGTCCTCCAGGAAATCGGCCATCATCTCATCCTGGCCTGGTCCATCCATCTCGTGAAACGGCCTCGCCGCTAAGCACCCCCCGCCAGTCGTTTGTGGATCTCGTCGGCGCGCCTCCTGGCTTCCTTCGCTAGCGACTGGTTAAAGCCATACAATCCCGCCTCCAAGTCGCGCCAGACGTGCTTCGAGAAAGCGAGGTCGCCGATCTTGGCGAGCAGATCCTCGACCCTCTTCCAATGTGGTGCCGGGTCTCCGAAGCCCGGGATCCTCTTTGACGCCGAGCGTTGGACGATGAAAGCGAGCACCTGGCAAGTCTCTCGAAGCAGCCCTCGCTCTTCGAGCGACCTGGCGATGCGGGTGAAGGCGCTGACGGCCATCGGGGACAAGAGGAAGTCATCTTGAACGTCCTCTATCATGTAGAAGAGGTCCTCGTCGATTGGATAGCCTCCAAAATAGCGGCTATAATCATCTCGAGATATCCGGTTCACGAGGATCTCGATCGACACGTCCCAATTAAACTCTTCCGCGTGTATAGCAAGCCCCTCCCATACGATCACGGGCACGTCTTTCCAAGGGATGATAGGGAACCGTCGCCATTCCTCGTCCGAGATTTTCTCCGTGGCGTCATCCAAGGCGATCCAGTCGCCGGTGGTGATGCGTTCGTCTTCTACATCTGTGCACTCACCACGACGAAACAGGCTCGCGTAGTCCGGCACGTAGAACGGCGCGACCTCGAAGGAGAGTTCCTCGTAGAACTTCAATTCCTCCTCCGTCAGCTTCTTTTCAGCGACGCGCTGCCCCGCCTTCTCGAACTTCCAGAGGACGCCGGCCCATTCTGTGAACTGAGTGCGCCTCCAATGGCTGCGGTCTGTTTGGTCATCCATCTCAAGTCGTTCCTCGAGCACTATCATATGATGAGAATTCTCCCGGAGACATAATCTCATCATCTTATCAAATCAATCGATTACAGTGACCGATTTGATCATATAAATGCCGCGGGATGATTGCCAGCATGAGGAATGGCGGATCCTTTCGTTTCTCCTTGGAGCTCTTTCTGAGCGCCGAAAATTTTTATATTTGGAATCGGATATCCATAGTAGCCGCAACACGAGTTGCGGATTCACACGAGCAGAGGACGATTGATAATGTCGCAAAAGCTTCGGGAAATCGAGTTCATCGTCAACATGCCGATGGAGGACGCCTGGACACGGACTTTTGACTTCTGGAAGAATCAAAAGGTACGCACGAAGCCCCCGACCATGGAGAACTTGCCAGATGGATCTCGCCGGATGATGATCGAACAACTGATGAGCTTCTCGTCGAACGGGCAGAGTTACCAGCTGGTGTTCAAGGAGGCCGCGGGAGGGACGAGTATCCACGCGTGGGTAGGACTCACGTTTGGCTGGGGCATGCAATGGGCGAAGCCCCTCCAGGTCATCAAGAACCTCGGCAAATTCCTCGGCGCCAACTACAAGGCAATAAACTGGCTAAACTGATAACCGGAACATCGGTACCGGCTCCTCTTTTCATATTTCTATGTGACCTCGCAGCCGCAGTCCGGGATCGGCTGGGGAATCCGGCGGGCGAGGCCCCTCCAGTTCTTCGAGAACCTTGCGAAGTATATCGGCGCCAAAAGTAAGGCCGCTACTTTGCTGAACCAAGAAGCCAGCCCCGAGCCTCGCCCTTTTTTTCCGACCAGCTCCCATCAACTCGGAGGCCGACCCGCCCCGTTCCTCCACCGCCCGAGTTGCCTTAAAATGCCCGATGCAGTACATGTCACCCATGCCAGGCACGGAGCCAAACCGTCGCGCGCTGGTAACGGGGGCGTCTGGCCACACGGGCTCCTTCCTCGTGAACCTGCTCGCTGACCACGGGTGGCACGTGACCGCCACGGATCTCGCCCAGGATCGCCGGTCCCGGGTCATCACGAAGGAAGAGATCTTCGACGTCCCCCGCGAGCGCCTTTCCATCGATCGGCCAGGCGTGGAGTTCATCCCCGCAGACTTGACCGACAAGGAGACCATCCAGCCGCTCTTCGAGGGGGAGCAACACGGCTATTGCACGGTCTTCCACACCGCGTCGCTGTACGACTACTTCGCCCCCTTCGAGCTCCTAGAGAGGGTGAACGTCGGCGGGTTGCGGAACCTGCTTGAGGCGTGTTACGGGCGCCGTGGCGCGCGGAAAAACGACGGCGCCGAGGGCCCGAGGTTCATCCATTGGAGCACCTGCGGCGTCTACGGCCAGCCGAAGTACGAGCGCTGGGACGTCCCGGCCGACGAGACCGCGCCCTTCAACCCCCCGAACGACTACAGCAGGACGAAGATGATGCAAGAACGGCTGCTCGAGCAATGGCATCGCGAGCACGGCGTCCCGACGGTCATCATCCGGCCGGCGCCGATCTACGGCCCTTACCAAGCGTACGGGATGTTCCACGTCTACCATCTCGTCAGGACAGTCGGTTCCGTGCCGGTGGTGTGCTTGTACCCGAGGAGCAAGCGGTTGCGGATGCCCATGGTTCACGTCGAGGACCTCGTCCGTGCGGCCGAGTTCCTCGCCGATGCGCCGGCCGAGAAGGTCGTCGGCGAGGCGTTCAACGCGATCGGCGACTGCGGGTACCAGGAGGACTTCATGGCCTACATCGCCCAGCTCCTGGGTGCGGACTATTCATACATCTCCGTGCCGTGGTTCGTCTACGTGATCCTCGCCAGGATCACGTACAGAAGGGCAGTGGGGCGGATGAAAGGGCTGGCACGCAAGGGGAAGAGGCCGAGGTACGACGCGCCAATGGCCGAGTACATCACGCACCAGTACTTCTTCAGCAACGAGAAGATCAAGAGGCTCGGTTTCAAATACGAATATCCAGACATGTTCGTGGGAACGAAGCGGACGGTGGACTGGTACCTCGACCACGGCTGGCTCGAGAAGGAGAAATGGGAGGTGGCATGAATCGTGGGCTTCGTCTCGACTATCGCGTACATGCTCGTCGCGGGGTTCGTGGTCCAGCTGTGGTACCGCCGGTCGCTGCGCGCGCGCTGGAAGGACGCGAAGTTCTTCATTGGAAACGTCATCATTGCAGCAACGTGGATCTTGCAGTACCTCGTGTACATCGACGTCCTGCCGCTTCCCGCCGTCCTCTCCGCGGCCTTTCCCTGGATCCCGCCCCAGTCGGGACGCACGTGGATGTGGAACAGCTGGCAGTTCTGGCAGTTCGGCGGAGGGCAGGCGCTGCTCGACATACCCGCGGGGATGTCCCAGGTCGCCGTGATGCTCGCCCTCTCCTACCCGCTGTGGTACTTCCTCGGCATCTGGATCGGCCGATGCGCGTTCGGCAACAAGTCCTACCAGCACGGGGCGCTGTGGCTGTTCAGCGTGGAGAAGGGCTCCGCGCCCGCGCCGAGGCTCGAACCCGGCGATGGCGAAGGCGAGCCAGAGCACCGGCCTTGAAGTCTTAATACCAACCGCGGTCACGAGGTACCTATTGCTCAAAAAACGACTGCACATTGGCGCACCCGAATGACTGGAACGAGGATAGCCTCGATCATCCTGGCCGGCGGGAAGGGAACCCGCATGGGCGTCGTCGACAAGCACAAGGGCACGTTCGAGATCGCGGGCACGCCCGCCATCGTGCGCTTGCTCGACCAGCTCGATGAAGTGGACATCAAGTTGAACGTCCTCGTCGTTGGTGCCTTCGCGGAGCAGTTGATGGGCGTGGTCGCGTCGCATAGTCGCCATTCCCCGCTCTACGTGTTCCAGCCCGTGCAAAAGGGCACGGGCAACGCTGCCAAGGTGGGGATCCGGGCGCTCGAAGCAGCGGGCTTCGAGGGCGATGTCTTGATAGTGCCCGGCGATGCGATCATCGAGCCTTCGATCTTGCGGGCGCTCACCGATGCATACCGTTCATCCGGGAGCGACATGGCCGTTCTCGTCATGGAAAGAACGCACGCGAGGGAGTTCGGCCACGTCGTGCAAGACGAGGACGGATCGGTGCTCGGGTCGATCGAGTACTGGGACATCATGAGGGGCATCCTCACGAAAAGGATGGCTGAGATGATGGAGGGTGCCAAGAGAGATGCCGCTCGCACCAAGGCCTTGATCGCCAGCATCAAGGAATTGCTCGACAAGGAATTAGTTGAGGAAAAACGCATCAAGAAGGTTTTCCCGGCCATCCATGAGGCCTTGACCGAATGTGAGAGGGCAGGATATGCCGCCGGCGCGTGCGACGCTGCCAGGGCGTCCATCGAGGGCATGCTCGGTCGCTCGCCCCGCGGCTTCACGATCAAGGGGCGGTTCTTCGACGCCGAGGCGTTGCAGCGTGGCACGAGGTACGTGAACGTTTCCATCTACTTGTGCCGCGCCCGCACCTGGTTCGATCACATCGGCCGCATCACGTCGAACAACGCGCAGAACGAGGAGTACCTCACGGACATCATGCAGATCCTCGCCGACGCGGGCAAGAGGATCGTCGCCGTCCCCTTGTCGAAGCCAGAGGACGTGATGGCGTTCAACACGCCCGAGGAGCTCGATCGCATCAACCGGTACGTGTCGAACCCGGATGGTTAGCCCGTTTTCCCCCAAATTAATCATCCTGGGATGTTCATACCAGGATTATTTAGGATCTTGGAGGCAAGTGAGCTCATCAAGACTGATGGTCGATCACCATGAAGCGCGTCCTGTCCTTTGACTTCCTTAGAGGCATCGCCATCATCGGCGTGCTCTTGTTCCACGTTCTCAACATTGCATTCGAGCAGCGAAAGGAGGAGATCGAGGCCGCCGTGATAAGTGGGACTGGAACGGTTGAGATCTACTGGTACATCCTCGGGCCCGTCCTCCTCGTTCTTGGATCCTTTAACGGCATGTTTTTGATGGTCTCGGCAGCGAGCAATTCCATCTCCGTTCATAAACAATGGGAAAAGTTGACAGTGGAAAAGGGCGTGGACAAAAACAAGGCGTTCAAGTCCATCTTCGTGTCGCAAGTCATCCGGGGTGCGATGATATGCGCGTTCGGGTATCTCTCCGAAACAGTCCTCGCCACCCTACTAGATGCGTACGTCAAGATGCTCCGCCTTCAACCGTTAGACAGCAGCTCGCCGTGGTGGTGGCTGAAAGGGCTCTACATGACCAATATCTTGACCACGATCGGCATCTCCATCATCGTCACGAGCTTCATCCAGCTGCTATACTTGAAGAATGGCATCAGCCGAGAAAAAATGTCATTGTTCTTGATTATCGTGGTGATATTATGCACGGCGTTGATGCCATTGACACAATATTTCGCGGAAGGCTTGTTTGGAACGGACACGCTCTCCGATGGAATCGGGGATCTTTCAATCCCGGCCTGGCAATACATACCGAGGTTCCTCCTCGCGCCCGTGATCGGTCGACTGACGCCGTTGATACCCTTCTTCTCGTGCGCCGCCGTAGGCTTGCTGTTCTCGATCAACATCAACGAGAACGCGATCAAGCCCTCCACGCTCAGGAAGTTCTTGTATGGCGGGCTCTTGTTCGTATGCGCATCGTTTATCGTGGGTCTCGCTCTCAACGACATTGATATCGGTTCGCGCGAGCGCGTGGTGTTCTACCAGATGTTCATCCTTGGCCTGGAGATAGTAAGTACCACTTACTTGCTCTACATGATCGACTTCCGTAGGAAGACCAACTTCGAGCTGTTCACGAGGTGCACGAGGTGGACGCGGCGGTTCGGCATCACGACGCTCACGCTCTGGATCCTCCAGTACTTCATGGTCTTCCCCGTGGTCCTGGTACAGCTCATTACCGGATGGCCGATCATCCAGGGCGGGCTCGTGGACTGGCAGCTCGGCGTCTTGCTGCTGCTCTTGTTCTTCATGTGGCACGGGATCCTCTGCGCGTGGGAAAAAGGCCGGTTCATCGGTTCATTTGAATGGGTTACCACCATAGCCCTTTCTAAGAAATCCAGTAGTGGGGATCGTATGCAGATGGATGGCATCCTCTACAAACCAGAAAAAATGATCCAACACGTGACCGAGACCGAACGGAAAGTTGATGGAGCAGAACGAACCTTGATCATCACGAACCTCGCGTTTGCCGGGTTCTACGCGCTGGTCATTGCCCTGGTTGCTGCGGGCGTTCTCGCGTTGTGATATCCTCGGAAGGACTCTTGTCTTCTTCTTCCCATTATCCCATCGAGCTGAAAGAATGGTTTTATGTCACAAGGGCGTATTATTCCCAAGGAGAAGTTAGGTGGCCGCGATGGCAGCAATACTGAAATTCATCATCAAGGGAATGGGAAAGAACAGGCTCCCTCAAACAGGGGGGGCCATCCAGGTGCAAGGGCTATCCGCGCCGGTCGAGATCATCCGGGACATCTGGGGGATCCCGCACATCTATGCTGGCAGCGATCACGACCTGTTCTTCGCGCAAGGGTTCGTGCACGCGCAGGACAGGCTGTGGCAGATGGAGCTGATCCGGCGTACATCGAGCGGCACGCTCAGCGAGCTGCTCGGGAAGGTGGCACTCGACACGGACAGGGCCTTGCGGACGTTCGGGTTCCGGCGGCTGGGCGCCAAGGATCTCGAGAACACGACGAAGGACATGATCGATATCGTCAGCGCGTATGCCGAGGGCGTGAACGCGTGCTTGAAGCACCCGGCCACGAAGGTGCCGGTCGAGCTCTCGTTGCTCAAACACGTTCCCGAGCCGTGGTCGCCCCTGGACTGCATGGCCTTCGCGAGGCTCATGACCTTCCAGCTCAACGGCCAGTTCTCGCTCAAGATAAACTACGCGCGGATCGCCGCTGCCGTCGGCGAGGACAAGGTCCCGGAGCTCGTCCCCAAGTACCCGGGCGAGAACCCGGCCGTCTCGACCGGGATCGAGCGCAACCAGCTCGGCCCCGACGGCGTGTTGAAGGCGCTCGACGGCCCGCTCTTCAAGAAGGGCGGCGGCAGCAACAGCTGGGCCATCGCCGGGCGGCGCACGGCCACGGGCAAGCCGATCCAGTGCAGCGACCCGCACTTGTCGCCGAGCGTCCCGTCGATATGGTACCACAACCACCTCGTGGGCGGCCGGTTCAACATTACGGGCGTTTCTGTGCCATCGGCGCCGCTGATCCTCATCGGCCACAACGCCCGGATCTCTTGGGGCTTTACGGTCGCCAACGTCGATGCCGAGGATTTTTTCGTCGAAAAAATGAACCCGGACAGCCCCACGCAATACGAGTACAAGGGCAAGTGGCTGGACGCCGACGTGTTCACCGAGCCGATCAAGATCAAGGGGGAGGAGCAGCCGTTCGTAGAGAAGGTCATCTGGACGCGCCACGGCCCCCTCGTGTCGGACGTAGTCGGCTTGAAGGACAAGCGGGTTGCCCTCCAGTCCACCGCCCTGGGCCCGCTGCGGTCTCTGGAGGCGCTCTGCCGCCTCAACCTCGCGGGGACGTGGAAGGAGTGCACGGACGCGATAAAGATCTGGGACTCGCCGAACCAGCACATGACCTACGCGGACGTGGACGGGAACATCGGTTCGTACGTGACGGGCATCATCCCCGTGCGTGCGAAGGGGAACGGCTTGCTGCCCGTGCCCGGCTGGACGGGCGAGTTCGACTGGATCGGCAACGTTCCGTTCGACGAGAAGCCACATTCCTTCAACGCCAAGAAAGGGTTCGTCGTCTGCGCGAACAACAGGCCCATCGACGCGGAGGGATACCCGCACCACATCGCCAGCGTCTTCGACCCGGGCTACCGCGCCAGGCGCATCACGGAGACGATCGCCGCAAAGGAGAGGTTCTCGATCGATGACTGCATGAAGCTCCACGTCGACGTGTTCTGCAGGCCCGGGCTGGAATTCGCGAAGCGTGTCGGCGAAGTCAAGAGCGACGACCCGGACGTCCGCCTCGCCATCGAGCTGCTCGGGAAGTGGGACGGGAACCTGACCGCCCAATGCACGGGCGGGACGGTCTACGAGGCAGCCTTGCCGTTCGTCTACAAGGAAGTCTTCGCTGAAAAACTAGGTGAAGCGCTGACCATCGATCTCATGGGCCGAGGCTTCCACCCCGTGCTGCACGGGACGACCGAGCTGTTCCACAGCCACACCGACATCCTCCTCAACTTGCTCGACAACCCGAACTCGTGGTGGATGAAGCAGGCAGGGGGAAAGGACGCCGTCCTGGAGCGGGCGCTGCGTAAGGTGGTGGCTTGGCTGCGCTCCAAGCTAGGCAAGGATCCCGCGGGCTGGACGTGGGGGCGGCTGAACAAAATGGTCTATCCCCATGCCATGGCCCTGAAGAAGCCACTCGACAAGGTCTTCAACGTGGGAAACGTCCCGATCGGGGGCGACAAGAACACGGTGTGCCAGATAGGCTCGCCCGTCGGGGCCTTCTCCGAGAAGTGCTGGGCGCCGAGCTACCGGCAGATCGTCGACCTCGGTGACCTTGGTAAGGCACTCGTCGTTGTGCCCCCGGGCCAGTCAGGGAACCTCGCGAGCCCGCACTACCAGGACATGTTCCTACTGTGGTACAGGGGCGAGTATGCAAAAATGCTGTGGACGAGGGAGCAAGTCGAGGCACACGCGGAGGCCAAACTCTTTCTCTCGTGAAAGTCCGAGACGTAAAGATCCCTTCGATCCATAATAAAGACCCCACGATGCCATCTGATCTCCATTTTCTTTGATTAGGGATCCCTAAACGAAACCCGGAAGAATGTTAGGCAATCCTAACGCGTTCGGATCCTTCTGAGGCGAACCTCATTCCTTGCTGCAATCTTTTATCTTAGAATTGCCTCTTGAACCATACTTGCGATCCAATCACCGCACCCGTATAATGACGATGAAAAGTTATTCACCACCCGCATTTACCTTGACAGAGGTATCCGGTGATTTGCACCCCCGCGATCAAGAGATCCCCATCCGGCTCGCGAACGCCCGAACCTCCAGAAACTAGATGACCGCCGATGGATACAATCCCAGCCATCAAGCGGGTGCTCTGGATAACCATGGCACTCAACCTCATACCGACAGTTGTTAAACTCGCAGTAGGTTTGATGACGAACGCGCTGAGCATTATCGCTGATGGTTTCAATTCCGTGTTTGATGCTGGATCGAACGTCGTTGGTCTCGTTGGCATATGGGTGGCGAGCAAGCCAGCCGACGAGAAATACCCGTACGGGAAGAGGAAGGCGGAGACAATGACCGTCCTCATCATCTGCTTTATGCTTTTCATTACCGCATGGGAGCTAATTATGACCGCCGTCGATCGCTTGGCGAATCCTGGCCTAGTGGACGCCGAAGTGAATGCATGGAGCTTCGTTGCCGTCGGCGTGAGCATTGCAGTTCATATCGCTGTTGTCATCTACGAGTTGGGAGCGGGCAGGCGGTTACACAGCGACGTCCTGGTCGCGGACGCTATGCACACCCGTGCGGACGTGTTCGTGTCAATGTCCGTCGGTGGCGGGTTGGTATTCATCCATTTCGGCGTCCCCGTCGCGGATCCGCTCCTCACCATCGTCGTTGCCGTCGTCACCATCAACATTGGTATCGGGATCATCAAGGAATCGGTTCCCACTCTCATCGACAAGGAGAAGATGCCCGCCGGGAAGGTCGAGGAGATCGTCAGGTCGGTGCCGGGCATCTGCTCCGTCCACCACGTTCGGAGCAGAGGGCACGAACAAGCAGTATTCGCCGACCTTCATATCCGAGTAGATCCAGGAATGAGTACGGAGGGTAGTCATGCAATCGCGCACGAGGTGGAGCACCGGCTCCGGCTGTTCGAGCCCGACCTCAAGGACGTGACCATCCACGTCGAGCCAGATGGGAGTCAAGCCAGGGAAAGAAGCCACGAAGCCATCGCCATCCCCCTCCGACGCATAGCTATCGGTGAAGGTGCACAGATGCACGAGATCTGGGTGCGCGAGGTGAATGGCGAATATTGGATCGAGGATCACCTGGAGCTCGATGGCTCCCTCACCCTGGCACAAGCCCACGCGATCGTGACGAGGATCGAGAACCGGATCAAGGAGGAGAACCCTCGGGTCAAGGAGATAAGTAGCCATATCGAACCCATCGGCCGGATCACGAGGGGGAACGTGAAGGAGGGCGAGGCGCGGATATTACAGGCCCGGATTATGAACGTTCTGGAACAGGTCGCATTGAAGGTGAAATACCATGATGTGAACATCCAGATCGTGGACGGAAAGCCGGCCGTCTCGTTACACGTGGCGTTTCCCGGCACCGTCTCCCTTTTCGATGTGCATGGCGAAGTTGAAATTCTCGAACAGCAATTACGAGCCGCAGTCCCGTCGTTATACCGGGTCACCATCCACTCTGAACCTGTCGATGCGGCTCGGGGATGAACGATGGATGGAAGAGCCCGATTGGACTCTCCGCATCACAGCCAGATAATGCAAACACCCTGAACCAATGATGCTTGCGTACCTGCTGCGCAGAGTCCCGACCAAGTCATTCGCCAGCGTTGCGTTCGACGAGGAGGGCTCGGCCATTCCCTAGTGGTGCCTTTGCTCGCACGCGTCCCCTCCCGCATCCCCTACGTTCATAAACTACTGGGGGCATACATCCCATGAAGACCGTGGTGCCTCGCGATGGACGCAAACATACCGCTGGTTCTGGCACTCGCCGCGGCGCTGGGAGTCGCCTTCTTCTTCGCCGACATGTATAACCAAAAGGTCAATATAAACCCCTCGTTCATTGCTGGCGTTTCAGTCTCATACTTTTTCCTGGTGACGCTCCCGGAAATAGCCGGCGAGATGCCGGTCGTCATCCTCGGGCTTCCAGCCCTGGAATACGTCTTCATCCTCGTCGGGGTCTCGTACGCCCACATCCTGGAGAAATTCATCTTGCAGCACGTGGAACACCGGAGCCGGGAGAAGGCCGAGCTGCTCACGAGCAAGAAGGCGACGCTCGACGAGGTCGAGGACCAGATGTCCGTGGCCATCGCCAACGGCCTCAAGGATCCCCAGCTCGATCATAGGATGGTCGTCGACATGGCCACGTCGTTGAAGAAGCTCGTGGATTTGGAGAACGACATCTGCAGGGAACTGGCTTCTGTTAAGAAAGTCTTGCACGACCACGTCAACGAGCGCCTGGAGCAGTTCCACGACGTCACGGAATTCATCTACCACTGCATCGTCGGCTTCATCCTGGCCGGCCTGCTGCTCGTGAACGTGCTGGAAGCGCTGCTCTTCTACACGATCGCCATCTTGATGGCGACGATATCCCACACGAGCAGCCGCCAGCGGATCTTCTCGAACCTCGACATCGAGATGGACTACGTCGAGACCCGGCGGAAGCGGGCCGAGCTCGCGCTCGCCGCGCCCGTCGGCATCGTGGTGAGTCTGGTCCTCCAACTAACTCTCAACATGGACACGGAATTCATCTACATCCTCTTCTCCTTCATCGCTGGGGCGCTGCTCTACGTGATCATGCGAGAGGTGATCCCCGAGAAGGAAAAGGGGCGCCTGGCCAGGTTCGTGGCGGGCCTGGTCGGGTTCAGTGCCCTCGTGATCGTGCTAAACGCGCTCGGTTTAGCGTTCTGACCTTCCCAGGATCGATCGGGCTAGTTCGATGAGGACCCTACGAGAAATCGAGTAATGTCGGCGAGTTCGCGTCCACCATGGCCCGCTTCACGCGCTTGTCGGCAAGATCCTTGTATTCCTCGCTGATATCGTATCCCACGAAATGGCGCCTCGCCTTGACAGCCGCGATGGCCGTCTGGCCGCTGCCCATAAAAGGATCGAGCACGACATCGCCTTGAAACGTGTATAGCTGGATCAACCGCGACGGGAGCTCCACGGGGAACGGAGCGGGGTGCCCGATCTTCTTCGCCGACTCGGTCGGGAACGCCCAGATGCTCTTGGTGTATTCCAAGAACTGTTCCTTGGAGATCGTGTCCATCCTCTCACCGGTTCCGCCCCTCTTCTGCCGGGAGAAAGTGCCCTTCGAGAACACGAGGATGTACTCGTGAACGTCGCGCAGCGTCGGGTTGGACGCAGAGCACCACGAGCCCCATGCGGTCGACGTGCCCGCCGATGCCGCCTTGTCCCAGATGACCTCCCCGCGCATCAAGAAACCGAGGCCGATCATGTCGTCGGCGATGTACGCGTGGAGCGGTATGTAGGGCTTCCGGCCGAGGTTGGCGACGTTGATGCACGCCCGCCCGCCAGGAACGAGCACGCGATACGTTTCCTTCCACACGCGCTTCAAGAAGTCGAGGTATTCGTTGAGCGTCTGGTCAACATCGTAGGACTTGGTTGCGTTGTAGGGCGGGCTCGTTACCATCAATTGCATGCAGTTATCAGGGAGTTCCTTCATGTTCTCAGATGACCCGAGGATTATCGTGTCGATGCACGCTTTCGGAACCGCGTGCTCGGTGCCGCCCGGGATATCGACCTCGTTCTGGACGTCCTCGTAGAGCTTGCTGGCATAAAACTTGGACGAGTCGTGACCCTCGCGCCCCGACGTGCCGAAGGAGCTCGTCTCTGTGCTCCTCCGCTTCCTCGGCTTTTTCTCGGACATGGGGAGGCCCTTCCCGCGAATGCAACATTCGTGCGAGCGATGGGGTTGCTTTGTAGGATAACGGATACGTACTTGTACGAGGTGGAGCATTTAATGCTGGAGGTAGTTCTTTGGGTGGCTATTAAGCCTTGATGGTGGTCGACTGATCCGTGGTGAAGGGAATGAACGAGAACAGGCTGGCCCGCGAGACGAGCCCGTACTTGCTGCAGCACGCGTGCAACCCCGTCGACTGGTACCCGTGGGGTGCGGAGGCCTTCGAGAAGGCACGGCGGGAGGACAAGCCCGTCTTCCTGTCGATCGGTTATTCCACCTGCCACTGGTGCCATGTCATGGAGCACGAGTCCTTCGAGGACGAGGCGACGGCCAGGGTATTGAACGAGCACTTCGTCGCCATCAAGGTCGACCGCGAGGAGAGGCCGGACGTCGACGCAGCGTACATGAACTTCGTCGTGGCGACCACGGGGAGCGGGGGTTGGCCGATGAGCGTGTTCACCACGCCCGACGGCAAGCCGTTCCTCGGCGGCACCTACTTCCCGAACCGGCCCCGGCACGGCTTGCCGTCATTCAAGGATCTCCTGCTCACCGTGGCGAAGAAGTACGAGGACGAGAAGGACGGGCTGTTGGACGCCGCCAGCCGCATGGCGGAAGCGCTGCGCGAGAGCGTGAAGAAGCGGGTGGACGGGCCATCCGCGGCGATCGACGCCAGGCCGGTCGACGCGTTCAACGACGCGTTCATCGAGCCGTTCGACTACGAGAACGGCGGGTTGGTCGGGACACCGAAGTTCCCGATCACGCTCGAGGTCATCTTCAACCTGCACCAGCGGAAGAACGTGCCGGAAGCGCTCCTGACGCTACGCCGCATGTCGGACGGCGGCATCTTCGACCACCTCGAAGGTGGCTTCCACCGGTACTCAGTCGACGAGCGCTGGATCGTCCCGCACTTCGAGAAGATGCTCTACGACAACGCGCTGCTCCTCGAAGCGCTGTCGAAGGCGTACTTGGTCTCGGGCGACGATTATTTCAAGGAGAAGGCGGCCAAGACCTACGGCTACCTGGTCGGCCGTATGCTCTCGGACCGCGGGTTTTATGCCGCGCAAGACGCGGATTCAGAGGGGGAGGAGGGGCGGTACTACGTGTTCACCCACGACGAGCTCAAGGGCGTCGTGGAACACTTCGAGCTGTTCAAGAAGTACTACGGCATCACGGAACGGGGCAACTTCGACGGGAAGAACATCCTCGTGGCGGACAGCGAGCTACCCGGCCGCTTCACGGCGGAGGAGCTAGGCAAGATACGGCTGGACGAGGAACGGTTGAGGGAATTCCGGGCGAAGCGCGTCCCCCCCTCGACCGACACGAAGATCATCACCGCGTGGAACGGCCTCGCGCTGTCCGGCATCGCGTGGTTCGGCATCGCTTGCGGCCGCCCCGACGCGATCGACCTAGCGACGAGGATCGCGGGGGAATACGTCGATGCGATGGTGTCCAGGGGCACCGTGTTCCGCATCGCGGGGAAAGACACGATACCAGGCTTCCTTGACGACTACGCCGCCCTAGCAAGCGGTCTGTTCGACGTCTACGAGGCCAGCCACGACCCGCGCTTCATCGACGCGGCGAAGAAGGTCGCCGGATGGGCGATCGAGCAGTTCCACGACGGGGAGGGGCATTTCACGCAGTCGGGGGCGAGGAACGAGCGTCTCTTCTCCTCGGACAACCGGGTACACGACGGGGTCACGCCCTCGGGCACGTCCCTCGCAGCATGGGCGCTGTTCAAGCTGCACGCAGCCACCGCCGACCAGCGATACGCCGACGTCGTGGAAAAGGTGCTCAAGGCGCACCACGACGCGATGCTGCAACGCCCGACGACGATCGCGCTGCTCGTGCAAGTCCTATGGTCATTCCTCGGCAACCACCACGTGATCACCGTCCCCTCGAACCTCGCGACGCGGGAGACGATCTCCGACTTGATGGGAATGCCCGCCGCCAACCGGACGATCATCGTGTCGCCGAACGAGGGAAACGTGATGGCGGTGTGCTCGGGCACCGTTTGCGGGATCGCCTCGACCGTGGGCGAGGTCAGGTCACTTCTCGGGAACGTGTCGGGTGATTGAGTTTCCTGGGTCGGCGGGGCCCGTGCTCACCCGCACAGCTCGAAGAACTTGATAGCCTCCAACTGCTCCTTCAAACCGGCCAGGGCGGCCCCGCTTAAATCCCCGAGCGGGGGGCGAACCGGGCCCAGGTCTAGGCCGAGCCACCGCATCACCGCTTTGCACGCCGAGAAGAAATCGCCCGTGCCGGCCAGCGCGGCGACCAACTTGACCGACACGAGCTGGTACTCGCGAGCCTCGTCCATGTCGCCGCTGTTGAAGTGCGCTATGATCTTGTTATAGATGGGCGCGGCGAAGCTGTAGGTGGACCCGATTGCAGACGTGACCCCGGTGGCAAGCGCACTCAGGAGGCTCTCGTCCTGGCCGTGCATGATGTCGAATCGGGAGTTGTCGAAGCGCTGGCAGAACAACAGCCCTGGAAAATCATTCGGATCCGAGAATTTGATGCCGACAAAGTTCGGGATCTTGGTGCCGGCCAACGCAATGAACTCGGCCATATTCACCACGTTCCCGCTCATCCTCGGGATGTTGTAGTAGTAGTAAGGCAGATCCGGTGCTGCTGCCGCGGTCTGGGCGCACCAGCCGACGAGGCGATCCGCGGCCTTGGCCTTGTAATAGATGGGGCCGATGGACGCGAACCCGGAGGCACCGATCTCCCGCGCGTGAACCGCCATCCGCCGCTCCTCGGCGGCGGACGTGTGGCCCACGTGGACGATGGCCTTTATGCCGACCCGCCGGGATGCCTCGACCCAAGCATCGGCGACGTCCATCCGTTCCTCCGTGGCCAACGAGAAGCCCTCCCCGGAGGAGCCGTTGACGAAGACCCCGACCACGTTCCTTGATTTCAAGAAGTCCGCGTATTCAGGGATTACTGTCAGGTTCAAGGAGCCATCATTGCGCAGCGTGGAGAAGGCAGCTGCCACCAGCCCCCGGGTTTTTTCGACTCTCATCGCCAGCCATGTGATGTGTAGGCACGGTGGTATTTCGCGCTTTCGATCCGCACCGTTCCCCTATAGCGAAATCAATCCGGCTCATGTTTTATTCGCAATAGGCATTAATGTCCGAAATCGATCGGTGGGTCAAGCGCGACCGGGGATCGCCCCAAACCAGGAACGCGTGAAAACCATGCTCCCGCCTTCCAAGTTGGTTACACATACCAACCAAACATTCATTTCTTCTCCTCAAACGCTCGCTACTCCCAGAGCGGGCATTAGATCTCCCCATTAGGCAAGTCTATGTTTTGCTTGGAGGGTTAATGAGCAGTTCATCGATTTTCGGACAATATTGGACATCAGACGCGAGCCTCCATCATGGTTCCCGGCGAGAACGTTGCGCAGCGAGGTCATTGTTCAGAAATTCGGCGCTCCCCGCCGCTTTATAAATGGCGGGGGTCGTCGTCTCCCGCATGGACGGGCCGGTCACCAGCCGCGTCGCCCGCGGCCACCGCACGTCCGGCGACACGAGCGGGGGTGAGCCGTGAGCGCCGGCGCGGGCTGTGGAGTCCCGCGCCGCCACGACCGCATCGAGCCAGCGGCCCGTCGTGCCGGGTACCGGGGCATGGACACCATGCTCTCGCCGCGTGCGGCACCGCCGCGCGTGAACGCGATTGGCGGTACCCCGCCGGACGACGACGTGCCGCGACATCCCCGAGGCTACACGCCGAACGGGCGGGTCCCCGTTTCGACCCACGTGCGCCCCGATATCTTCCCGGGGCGGTTAGTTTGGGCATCCTGGGAAAATGTCCAGGATTGTCTGAGCTTGAAGAAACGGTGGGAGTATCCCTTTACCTAGGCGCCTCAACGCCATCTCCCTTGCCCCGGCAACGCCGGCCTCCGATCGTGTCAGTCGAGACGCGGCCGATCGCGTGAGAACCATCATTGTTGGGTGAACGCCTTGGATTCTGCATCATGGGGTCTCCTACCAAAATCGTTATAAGGATTCCAGGCAAAATGGAGCAAAGATCAAACCATCCCAGACCGGTTCAGCAACACGCGGTGAAGTAATGACCGAGCCTTACACGCTCTTCAAGATCATTTCCGGGAGCGTCGCAACTGCGATGCTGGCCGCGGGATTCGCCATCCTCTTCAAGCAATTCTGCGAGAAGAGATACCGGCCGAGCCTCTACTTGTCTATCGCATGGCTCGGATTCATGCTCGAAGCCCTGTTCGACACGATCCATCTAGTCGCCAAGGCACTTGACGAGCCGAATACCATCTACTTGAAGGTCTCCTACATCTCCCTCGCGCCAAAGTTTCTTGGCGTGCTCTCACTCGTCGATTCTATCAGCCGGGAAAGCATCGAGACGAAGCGGTTCTCCATCACCGTCTTCTTGCTCGGCATCAACACCATCATACTGTTCATGCCGTTAGATGAAATGGCTCTCGCTATCTCTTACTACCTGGTCATCAGCATCGGCATCTTCATAAGTACCTACACGTTTTTCTTGTACATCAAGATCCAACGCAACGTGCCTGCTGGCTTGAAACGCGCAGCCATCATGAACGTGCTGGGGTCGTTCTGCGTCTCTGTCGTCTATGTTTTCGTGAACGTACTGGAGGCGACGTTACCTGGCGCCCTCCCGCCCGTCTCTCGGCTCTTTGAGGCGGGGGGAGCCTTGATACAAACCCTGGTCTTCGCGAAGCACGAACAGCTGTTCTATATCCTTCCCTTCAAGGCCCAGCGACTCATAGTCTTCGACACGAAAAAAGGCATCTCGCTGTTCCTGCATGACTGGTCGAAGGAAGGCCAGCTCATCGACGAGGACCTGTTCTCCGGCATCTTACACGGGATGGGCATGATCGTCAATGAATCTATCCAGAAGGGGAACGTCCAGGAAATAACGATGGAGCGGGGCGTACTGCTCATCAGCCACGACAACGTCAATCCCATCGCGTTCGTGATCATCGCCTCGAAGTCCTCCCAGGTGCTTAAACAGGCCCTTGCGGCATTCCGTCGCAAGTACGTGCGAGAGTTCGAGGGAAGAATCGGTAGTATGTTAGCAGCGGGGGATCTCGAGGCCGCGGCAGACCTCGTGAGGAAAAGCTTCCCATTCATCCCCCAGTTTGTTTGAGACGGATGTCAATCACCGATCCAAGGCATCACGTGCGCCCGCGGTTAGGGAAAGCAGTGACGTGATGAAAGAGGGACCTGGACGGCCTACATAACGTCGATTCGAACCGCCGCGGGCTCCACCATGGGCGCGTGGACAGACAGGGTGATCACCCCCGGCCTACCGCTCGGCTGCACTACGGCCAGGGCCTTGCCCATGAAGAGGTGTATCTGGCTGTCGTCCAGGGGCTCGTGGCTGATGGGATTGCCGTTCGCCACGCCGAGGATCTTGCCTGGGCCGTCGACCGTGAAGGTGACGAGGTTCTCAGCGAGTGGTGCGATGGCACCCTTGCCGTCCAGGATGGAGACCTCGGCGAAGACGATGTCGTCCGGGTCGGCGCGAACCTCCTTTCGATCGGCCTTGACATCCAGCCGGCGCGGCGCGCCCGCGGTCTGGAACGAGGCCCGCGCCACGGGCCTTCCACCGGCTTTGGCCACCGCCTCGAGCTTGCCGGGCTCGTAGCTCACGAACCAGAACTGGTGCACGATATCGTCGAACTCGTCCATGCG
>JAFGBX010000352.1 GCA_016932935.1 Promethearchaeota archaeon
AATCATCTGCAACATGCTCCGCAATAACACGATGGCCACGCCAGAGATCCGCAAGCACTTCAAGATCACGAGTTCCGAGGTCTGGGCCATCATGAGCGACCTCGAGCACGAAGGGCTCGTCAAGCGCGCGGGGAAGGACGGCCGCTCGGTGCTCTGGACGCTCGCTTGAACGCTCTCCGCTTGAACACCTTTTCGAAAGATCCTTTCCCTTTTTTCGCGTCACCGGGCCTGCATCGCGCTGCATGCCAGCTCGCGGTCAGGCGGCGAGCATCTCCTTGATGACCGGCCCGAGCACGTCCGCGTACTTGTAGAAGCCGCCCTGGTGCGGGTGGACACGGTCGATCGTGAGGTCGAACCCCCCGGGCCCGCCGATGGCGTCCCTGGCGTCCACGTACCAGATGCGGCCGTTCCCCGCCGCGACCTCCGCGTCGTAGACACGCTTGATCTCCGCGCGGATGGTCTCCAGGTTGCCGGGCATGACCTTGTCGAGCTTCGCGCCGGCGCCTTGCAGGTTCACGACGAGGATGGGCACGCCCGGGTGGGCCTTTTTGAGCTTCTCGAGCAGCGGGTGGTACCGGTCGTGGATCAAGCCCACCTCCTGCGGGGAGCACAAGTTGATGCCCCAGTCGAGCACGTACGACGCGACGTCCGGGATGGCCGCGAGGAGGTCTGCGACCGCGGGCTCGCCCTTGCCCGTCCCACCGAAGCCCATGTTGATGAAGTCGACGTTCAAGGAGCGGGCGACGAGCGCGGGGTAGGTGAGGCCCGGCCGGTCGGCGCACGCCCCGTGCGTGATGGAGCTGCCGTAGAACACGACCCTGCCCGGCACGCCGTAGGGCTTCGAGCACGGCTCGATGGCCGGGTCGGCACCCCGATCGCGGGACTCGACCGCCAGCGCCTCCAGCCGCACCGGGCTCACGTACGGGAGGTACACCTCGTAGTCGTGCGCGGCGGCCCCGTCGACGTTCACGAACCCGAGGAAGTGGCCTCCACCCGCCGCCGGCGGGACGAGCGAGTCGATGTACTCCCCGTCAGCGTAGACATCGAACCCGCAAGCCGCCAGCTGCGACATCCGCGGGTTCGTGTTCGGCAGGATCCCCCCGACCTCGAGCAAGATGGCGTCGCAGCGCGTCTTGAACCGGATCCGGACGCCGGACGTCATGGTGGCCATGTCCCAGAGGGCCTGGTCGAGCCGTGGCTTGGCGCTGGTTGGAAACCGCGTCAGTTCGTGGTCCTCCGCGCCGAACCATGCCAGGCCATGGACGAACCCCTTCAACTCCCGTGCCGTGTACTCCATGGGAGTAATGAGGGCGCGCGGCCAGAAATAGGTGCGCGTTCCACGGAACGCTCATATTCACAATTCGACAGATGGTTTTATATGAACCCCAAGCAACCCGTAACCACACTCCACCCCAAATGGTAGTGTTATAGTAGAGCGTGAGAAACAATGTCCTACATCCCGAAATATATCCTCAAGCGCATGATTCCCGAGGACTCGTTCTTCAACACGAGCAAGTCGGGCGGCAGCCCCACGCACTTCGGCTTCTACATCGTCAACGTGATCTCGCCCCTCAGCATCCCAGCCGAGATACCCTCCGATCCCAAGGAGCTGGCCAAGCTCGCGGGGGTCGACGACCTCTCCAAGCTGATCCAGCTGAGCGTCGACGGCAAGGAGATGGCGTTCGACATCACCAAGCTCGTCTTGCGGTACGAGGACAAGGAAGTCACCCTGGCCAACTTGAAGGACGCGGCGGGCGTCACGATCCCCGTCGGCGGCAAGCTCATGATCATGTACGAGATGCCAGGCGGCCTCCCTGCTGGCGAGCACGAGATCATCGTGAAGGTCGGCATCGGCGGCAACGTCCAGGAGATCGCGGCGAAGCGCGTCCTGAAGGAGGATCGCGTTAACCTGCCGTATCCCCCCAAGGTCTGAGCCCGACGCCCCTTCGTCGTGCGTTTTTTTCCCATCAACCCCTTTTTTCCACGGTTTCATGGCTTGTCTGGGGGCCCCGATGCCGGGGCGGGACGGCCGTTCATGGCGACACGCCGACCTTGTACCCGAACTCCAGCCCCGCGTTGGCGTCGACCGGGCGTTCGATGCATTTACCCGGGCCAATTGCCACGTTCTTTACCGGCGTTAAAGGCCTCGTTCGTGTAATCAGCCAGATCGACGAAGTTCAACGATCCACTTAGATGGTCGATATGCTGAGATGGTCGTTAACACGATCTCTGAATACTGATAAATCCATCCTCTCTTATTCTAGCCTATGGATCCTGACACGGCAATCGCGCTCTGTTTTCGCTTTGGAATGGTCGGAGTGTATCTATTATTGTTTCGATATTTCTATTCGGGCTATAAGAACAGCATTCAGGGTGGTTTTCGGAACACCTTTTTTCTTGGATTCTCAATCTTATTCACAATACTCGTGATTTTTCATATAGTATATGGAACCTTTGAGCTTCTATCTGCACTGGATCTCAACCCTCTAAATTTAAAATCCGAGTTTCCCTGGAATGGGCTAGGGCCTGGCGTCCTAGGCGAGTTTTCAAACCAAGCCAGGCCGATGTTTCTCATCTTCTACTTCATAATGAATTTAGTTCTGGTTTCTATCATCTTTCCACTTGAACAGGCAATCGGTTGGAAGAAAACGCCAGTTTCCAAAATCATGGTCGTTTGTGGTTTTTCGCTCTGGATTCTCTTCGTCCCCGTATTGACTTATTCATATGTTGCCATCGCTGCAATAATACTAGGCTTCACAGGAATTGGGCTTGGGATTATTTGCTCCATCGGCGTGAACATCCGCCTGAGTGCTATCACGACGGGGGCGCTGAAAAGGCAATCGATCTTCGCAATCTTCGCGTTTCTATGCCTTGCGGTGGGACTTACTTGGGCGATGGAAGTCGGATGGGGGAGGGATCTCTTCGGCTTAAACTCGTATAAATGGGATGTTGTAATAGGTTCGATTGTTCAAGGGATCGGTGGATTATTCTATCGGTTAGGGTTCATCACTGAAAAGAAAAAGAATAGTGAGCTCAAGGGAAAAAAGCCATAATATCGGCTTTCATCGCTCATCGCGTTTGTCTGTGCTTCCTTTTTTCCACGTGCGACGGAGGTTAACCACGTCGTGATATCCCATGAAATCATCCACCTTATCAGTAGGCGCGTGGCTTCCACACTGATTCGGGGGTTGATCAACGGTTTATAGCTCTGAAAACGATCATGGCACTTGCTTAGATCGACAAGTCAATCTTGTACCCGTATTCCAGTCCCGCGTTGTTATCGACCGTTTTTTCCATTAACTTGTAGGCGGGCCGCCACTTGAAGATATCTCGTCCCCGGTAGGACTTCCGGAATATCTCCGCCATGCAACGAACTCCCAGGGCCTCGAAATCGCTGAAGACGTAGCCGTCGGTCGGGAAGAGCAGCCGGTTGTAGTTCTCCTCCTTGCTCTCGAACCGCAGAACGACCTTGAGGGTGGTCGTCTCGATCGTGACGACTTGCACCAGCGGGATCTCCGCGGTGCCGAACGTGTCATGGAACGTGGCCCACGACGAGCGATCGACGCTGAACACCTTGCATCTCCCATCCTTCGCCGTGCTGAACCACTGCGCCCCCTTGTCGGGCCGCGCATCGGCGATGCGCCCCGAGCGGGCGCTGAATCGCGCCCCCCGGAGGTAGACCGACGCGAACTTGGCGTTCATGACGCCGAGCAGCTTGCTCGACGACTGCGACCGCCCCACGCCCGCGATGATCGAGAGGTCGCGTGCAGGGTCGCGGTCGGGGATCCCCATGTAGTACCACCCCCACGGGTAGTCGATGTGCCGCTTCCCCTCCGAGAGTGCGCCGGGGAAGCGCTCCCCCCAGTTCATGTCGCAGTACATGCGGAACCTCGGTGATCGTGCGATCTCGTGCCGCGCGCCGTCCACGGTCACGCTGCCGAGCACCTCCGAGTCGTAGGCATACGTGTTCCACGAGATCATACCCAGCGCCCGAGTCATGGGCTCGATGTCTTGCTGGCCATACCAGCCGGCGATCCGGTTCACTTCGAGGTTCCAGGATACCTCCGCGTCGCGCCCGATGCCCTCGGCCACCCACGCGTCCCGGGGGTTGGCCATCCTCCCAGCCACCTTGAGTTTAAGCCCCTGGTTCCCGCCCTCCATGACCGACACGGAGAAGTCGTCGCCGACCTTGATGACGGGGCCGGCCGCGACCTCGAAGCGCTCCAGCGGGAACTTGTAGTACACGTGGCACCGCCTCCCCGGCCCCACCGCGGCGAAGAGGATGTACGCGCCGGTGTTGCGCGGGTCGTTGACCGTCTTGCTCATGGAATAGCAGAACGCGAACGTGGTGCCGGTCTCGTAGTCCTTGAGCGAGAAGTACCACCATTGGAAGAACGGCTTCCGGGCCGAGTATTCCGAGATCCGGTACCGCTGGTGGTGCCACGCCGGGTTCCAGACGCCGTCGGTTCCGGTGAAGACGGCGATGGTCAACCCAGGGCCGAGGATGGCGGCCGCGCACGCCGCGACGCCGACGCCGACGAGGACGTCACGTGACACGCAAGTGGCAAGCACTAACGCGGCCAGGATGATGGAGATGTAGGTAGCGAGCAGCCGTCCATTCACGGTTCGCATCACGTGGTGATCCAGTGCTAGTAGTGCTAGTCATTGCGCTGTGCCGCCTTCGCTCGCGCCTCGTAGGGCAGCAGCACGTACCCGACAAGGATGATGGCCAGGGAGATGTTGAACGCGAAGAACCAGATGAAGTAGATGTAGATCGCGTCCGTGTGGTGCCACGGCGCCCACGCGAGGTAGGTGATCCCGAGGAGGGCGAAGCCTGCCCCGATTACCTTTGGGCTTGCAAGCTTGGCGTCCCTTCCATAGAGGTAGAAGAAATACGTGATCGCGGCGCAGAGCGGCGTCCAGAGCCCGTAGAGGAAGGCATACATCGTGTGCTCGACCTGGCCGAGTGCAAGCAAGCCGATGCTAAAT
>JAFGBX010000043.1 GCA_016932935.1 Promethearchaeota archaeon
CGCAAGCTCATCACGATGATCGCCAATCGCGAGGGCATCGGCGACGTGCTCGCCGAGGGAATTCTCAAGACCGTTGAATATATCGTCAAAAAGAACCCGGGGGCGCGCGCAGACATCGAGTCATTCGCCATTCACGCCAAGGGCCTCGAGATATCTGCCTACATCCCCCGCACGAGCATCGCCCAGCAGGTTTCTTATGGCACGTCGCTCATCGGGGCGCACCACCGCGAGGCGTGGCTCATCATGATCGACGCGGTCAAGAACGAGATCCCCGAGTTCGACCAGAAGGCCGAGATCCTCGTGTGGTACCAGAACATACGCACGTGGGTCGACATGGCCGGCTTCTGCAAGCTCCAGTGGATCGACGTCCGGAACCCGGAGTCCGCGAGCCGCGGGTTCCCGTCCAAGAACCTCGCGACCGTCGAGCTGTACATCAAGGCGATCAACGCGGTCACGGGTCTGGATTGGACCATGGATCAGCACTTCAAGGTCGCGGAGCGCGCCTACAACATCGCGAAGCGCATCAACATCAAGCGGGGCCTCGGGCGCGCGCAGGATCACTTGCCGGCGCGGGCCATGGGCAAGGTCACGCTGGAGGAATACGACCGGCTGCTCGACCGGTATTACGAGATCCGGGGGTGGGATCACGATGGAGTGCCCAAGAAGGAAACGCTCGCGGCGCTCGGGGTCGTCGCGTGAGTCACCTGGCTATCCTTTTTTTCTCGATAACCCATTTAGTTGAAAACTAAGTTGAATAGAGGGGATTTGTGGCCACGATGATTCATCGGGCCTGTTCCCGGTCTTTCTGGAGTGCTTGTGCCTTTCCCTCCATGATGCGCATGTACATGTCCAGGTTATTTTCAGGAGGGATCCGTTCTTCACCCCTCTTGACCAGTTTAATGGCGGATTCCGGGCATGCGGGAACGCACACGCCACAGCCGATGCAACGGCTTTGGGTGACTTCAGCCTTGGCATCATCGTTCAATCGTAGCGCGTCCATTGGGCATCGGTCTACGCACGTGCCGCAACCGATGCATTTATCCGCGTCGATCGACGACATGTGGTTGGTCCAGAAGACGTCCCCCGGGTTCGGCAGCTTCTTTGCATTGGTAAGAACCTCGCAACAGCAGCCACAACACATGCATACCCAACCTGGCTTTTGTGAGTTGCCTGGTTGCAAGACGAGACCGTCTTCTTCTCCCTTTTTCAAGATGGCAAGCGCCTCGTCTTTCGTGATCTCGCGGCCGAGCCCGTTCTCCTTGAACATATATGCAGCAGTCCCGAACTGCAGGCACGTCTCAGAGAGGTGGTCGCATCCTTTTCCGATCATCTTTTTGGCTTTCCTGCATATGCAAGGGGCGACGGTGATGGGGGATCGCGTTTCGATAATCTTACGGACGTCGTCGTACGTCGCGACGAGGTTCTCGTGAACCACTGATTGCTCGATGGGAACCGTTCGCAGCTGTGGCACCCCCGATTTCTTGTATTCGTGGATGAACGCCTCCTCCATATATTGTTCGAAGTCCTTCACGAATTCCTGGGTCAAGCGGTTCACCTGGTACTCGAACATACCCACGGCGAGGAACGCGGCCGCGTAAAACTTATCCCCCGTGGTGGGGTTCTTCCCCCCGTTCAGGCTCCCCTTCTTCAGCATGCCATCCAGGATGGCTTCCAACCGCTCGATGGAGACGTCCTTGACCTTCTTGACCCTTTTAAAGATCCTCTTCAACGGTTCTGGCTGGTAGTTTAGGAGCAGCGCGATCTCGGCCTCATCTGGCGTAAAAAAGAACTTCAACAAGCGTATTTCCACCCCCGATTTGGTCGCGGGGTAGCCGATGGGCATATCGTCAAGGTGCTTTTGTAACTTCCGGTACACGTCGTTCTCGTCGCCTGGCATCGTAGGCATCTCGAGAGTGGTTCTTGCTGATAAACAGCAGTACTAACGTATTAAACCTTCCACGAGTATTCCTTTTCGTGGACTAAAAATGGATTCGTGTGAGAACGAACAGCTCATCCTCAAGGCCTTCAATCACGAGCCCGTTGAGAAAATACCCAGCTTCGTGCAATCCATCATGGAGGGCGTGTGGGGGCCCTACCTCAAGGAGTACGAGGACGAGATGGGCGAAGAGCAGATCCTCATAACATCTGTCGGTGACATGACTCCCTTCAAGGCGTTCGGCTATTCTTCCCACTGGATAGGGGCGCCGGGGCGGAAGATCGAGGTAACCGAGGCCCTCAAGGCGAAGGTCGCCGAGCTCACGGCCGAGGTCAAGAAGAGGGATCCGCGGCTCGCCGTGAACCTGATGGGCGGGGTAAAGGGCTCCGCAGTCGTCGACGGCGGCCATTCCATCGGGTGGCACGTGGGCGGTGCCATCCGCGACGCCAAGCTGCTCGAGTGGTGGCTCGACCAGCTCTCCCTCGGGGCGGCCGACCCCAAGGCCATCGAGGCGTACGCCGAGGGCCGCCGGCAGTGTATTGCGCAGAACTTCGTGCCCATCGCCGGGGTGAGCTTGATCATGGAGCCAGCGCCGCAGATGGTCGACTTCGCGATGCTGTCCATCCTCATGCGGAAGAACCCAGCGCTGCTCCGCCGGCTGTTCCACTTCCTCACGGACATCGGCATTGCGGAGGCGGAAGGTGCACTAAAGGCGGGGTACAAGGTCTTGGTGAGCGCGGACGACTGCGCTTACAAGCACGGGCCCATGATATCACCGGCGCAGTACCGGGAGTACGTGCTCCCCGAGATGCAGCGCCTCACCACGTTCATCCACGATATCGACCCGGAAGCGCGCATCTTCCTCCACACGGACGGCGACATCTACAGCCTGCTCGACATCATCGTCGAGGGGGGGATGGACGGGCTCAACCCGCTCGAGGTGAACTCGGGGATGAGCCTCGAGCGGGTCAAGCGGTCGCACGGCGACAAGCTCGCGTTCGTCGGGAACCTCGACACGGCGGAGTTACTCCCCTACGGTACCGAGGAGGAGGTGCGGCACCAGGTTCACGTCATCTTGAAGGAGGGGATGACCGGGGGCGTTAAAACCGGCCACGTGTTCTCCGCATGTGGCACGCTGCATCACGCCGTCAAGCTAGAGAACGCGCTCGCGATGATGGACGAGCTCCGCAAAATCAACGATGGCCTCGTCGTCCTGTGAGGGCCCTCTCCCAGGGGCTGCATCCGCCCTCGCGATCCCAACCTTTTTTTCCCCGGGGAAAAGTCAATGCATACGCGAATTCGCTGGTTCACGGTCGCGGCTAATCCACCTTCAAGGGCAAGAACGTGAGAGGAACGAGCGAGCAAAAAGAGAAAACCGCCCGCCTTCCGTCGGCGATTATCAGGATCGCCAAGGAACCAGGCGCGAGGATCCTCGTGAAAGGCTCTCCCGGCACGGGAAAGACCTCTTTAGCGCTGGAGATCGCCTCCACCGTCAGCAAGGCCATCCTGGTCACCCGCGGGTGGGATGCGAGTGGTATAAAGGCCCGGTTCCCGTGGCTACCGATGGATGATATGGCTGTGCTCGACGTCGCGTCTTGGCTCGGTGGCGACGGGCTCGATAACACCACGCTCCCGGAACGCGTGCGGGTGCTGGGCCTTCAGGTCTCCGGCCTGGGCACCAACTTTTCCGAAGCGCTCGTCGTTATCGATGACGTTTGCGCGTTCCTCTCCGGGCTACCCCGCGGTGACTTGCACGAGCTACATTCCTCATTCCTCGACGTCCTATCCGGAACGTTGAGGAACCCCGTGCTCCTGATCTCGCCCGAGGAGAGTTCTCCCGTGCTCGAGTCCAGGGCCGACGCTGTCATGGCCCTGCACGACGACTTGCTGGACGGCCGGGTGATGCGCTTGCTCGATATCGTGAAGCTGCGGGGCGCGGCACGGCGCTCCAAGAGGGTTCCGTTCACCCTGGCCAGCGGTCGCTTCGTGGCCGGGATGCTGCTCGGTCGCGTCGACATCGCCAATGCGGGGCGGTGGATCGTCTCCCCGGATCCACCCGGGAACTATTCCACCGGGTCGGAGAAGGTCGACCTCGTCTACCAGGAGTGCTTCAAGCTCGCCTCGTTCAACCTGATGGAGATCGACCCGGACCTGCCGTTCTCGGCGAGCAACTTCTTCTTGAGCCCGATCATCAACTTCTTGTGGCAGAACCGCGCAGTGGTTTTAGCGCCCATGACGGGCATCAACACGATCTTGCTCGGAAAAAACGACTTCACGCTGTACGTCGACGCGGAGATGCTGGCAAGCAACTTCCGCGTGCTGGAGGAGCGGACAGGCACCATCACCGAGTGCCGGCCCTACCTCATCCAGATCGAGAACCGGGAGCGTGATCTATTCAAGACCTTCCTAGAGGTCTACGACTCGTTCATGAGCAAGAACAAGTACTCCCCCTTGTTTTCCATCATCGAACTCACCTCCCTTGATTATCGGAACGACGTGATGCTCAAGCAGATCCTCAACCACGCGAAGTTCGTGAAGAACGCCAACATCATCGAGTTCGCCATCGTGAACTCCGGTGTTGACCCGGAGTTCAAGGCGCAGCTCGCGAGCATCGCGACATCGCACACGAAACTCCACAACGGCGAAAGCGGGGTCACTCTCTTCACCGGCATGCAACCGCGATCGCCCCATTTCTTCGTGGAACTCGATGTCCCCACGATCCCGAAGATCCGCATCATCCCCGTCGTGTGATGCGACGGCATCAACCTCTCGAGCGGAACAACTGCAGGAACGTGACCACGTGCGAGCCCAGGTAGGACCGCCGCCCCGCCACGTGATCCGGCGCCCCGATGGCAATGACGCGGTCACCCAACGAGAGCAAGTCCTCCTCCACGCGGGCCGGGAACCCGAGATGGTTGCCAACGACG
>JAFGBX010000353.1 GCA_016932935.1 Promethearchaeota archaeon
CGGCAAGTAGTTGACCATGCCGATGGCGAGCCAGGCTTGGGTCATGACGCTCGCCAGGATGATGATCAAGGGGAGGAAGAAGCCGTGGAGGAGCGCGTTGAACCGCGCGAGCTGGCCGATGTAATACTGGGTGAGCTGGGACTTCCCATTCATGAAGGACTCGGCCACGAGCGGAGTGATGGTCGGCACACCAAACCAATCCATGGTATCCGCGATCGAACCGCCGATGCCTGCGAACACGATGACCGACGTGTACTGGGGGAAGAACGAGATCCACAAAAGTAAATTAATGTAGTTGAGGGCGCCGCCGACAATGCCGGGGATTGACGTCTTGAGCGCGTAGACCAGGGCTGGCTTGACCTCTTGCCACGTGAACTCGCGCCGGAAGCAATCCCGAACCTTGATGCCATACATCTTCATGATGCCGGTGAAGAAGTAAGCCGAGATCAGCATCGCCGTGAACTGCGCCACGTACAGCCCGATCGCCGCGCCGATGGCGATGCCCAGGATCTCGCCAACCGCGGGATTCGCGGCGCCATAGAGCCGGCCGAGCACGATAAACCCGATTTCAATGATCCGTTGTACCACCGTCCCCGCGAAGAAGCGGCTTGTCTGCGCTTTGTGGTGCTGCTGGAGGGCGTCGAGTACGTTCGCAAAAACAGCAAGGAAGCCAGGATACTGCGTGGTCGAACAGATGAGCATGATCCACGTAACGTAGGCCAGGTTCGACTGGGGAACGAGTAAGATGGCGTATAAGGAGACGAGGGTGGTCTGGACGAGGCCGCTCATCATCTGGTACCATATGAAGTACTGGATGTAATGGAGCAGCTTCTCGGGATCTTTAATGTTCACTTCCGGGATGAACCGCGACATAACCGAGCCCGTCGCGATGTCGAACAGCATGAACAATAAGCCGAACAGCGAATAGGCGATGTCGCGATAGCCCAAACTCTCTGGGAATGGGTAGAATATGGACATGAGATAGCCCATGAGCACGGCGGACGCGGCGATGGCGATGACCGTGTACGTGATGTTGAACCAGAAGCCCGCCATTGGCTTGTGGAAGCCGATCTGATCCCATAGGTCTGAGGTGGTCTTGCCCTGGCTGTCCTCCTTGGGGTTCTCCTCGATCGCTGGCGCTACTTTCGGGGCGCCCGGTTCCGGATGGTCGGTCATCGCGCGAGTTCATGAACGCTCCGCATAAAAGCAGATGCTGGACGGCCGTGCCACTTTATCTCGGTTCACGCCGATTTACCCGTGACACCCATGAAGACAGAGTCAAAGATCGGCCTGGCGGTCTGGCCGCTTTCGGTTCCCGCGATCCTCCTCGTCGTGCTGCGCGGGCAAGGGTGGCTCGGCTTGCTCGGCGATCTCCTCGCCTATTGCTTGTTCTTGACCGTGGCCATCTACACGTGCGTCTACATCGCGCTGGCGGGCCCGCGCCCCGTCACGTTCAAGGCGGTGGACTGGCTCGATCCCGAGAACCAGTTCCGCCCGTCGGGTTATGACGAGGCCAAGTCCAATGTGCTGCTCGACACGCACGCCCACACGCGCCACTCCGACGGCAGCATGACGGTGGAGGAATGCGCCGCGTGGCACGTCGCCATGGGGTTCAGCGCGTTCTTCGTCACCGACCACGACACGATGGCTAACGCGGACGACGTGCGCCGCATCAAGGAAAAGTACAAGGGCCGCATCCTCGTCATGCAAGGGCTGGAGATCGCGACCGAGCGCGGCCACGTGAACGTCCTCGGCCTCAAGGATTGGGACTTCGCCAGGTACAAGGGGCTCGACCCCGACGAGCGGATACGACGCCTCGTCGCCGACGCGCACGCGCAAGGCGCCGTCGTCTCGATCAACCACTTCCCGTGGTCGACGGGCGGATCCAAGCCCCGGTGGAAGCCCGGCACGCACCTGACCCGCGACCGGGCGGTCGAGCTCGGCTTCGACCTCATGGAGGTCGCCAACTGGGACGACGAGGTCTCGGCCGTCGACGATGCGTCCATCGAGTTCTGCAAGCAGCACGCGGGCACAATCGCCCCCGTCGTGGCCACCGACGTGCACCAGCCCGACAAGGATCGCCTCTACGGGTGGACGCTGCTCCACGTGGACGAGCTCACGGAGGAGGCCATCATGGCCGAGCTGCGCGCCAGGCGAACCGGCACGCTGATCGTGCCGGGCGGGATTCCCTACCCGTGCAAGCACCCGGCGAACCCCCTCTACACGATCGTGAGGCCCCTCGCAGACATCGGCCGCGCCATCGTCTCGCTGCACCGGGGCGGGCGGCTGTCCGACCTGGACTGGAAGGGCGTGGCGGCGTGGCTCGGGCACGCGTTATTGCTCTTCGCGGCCATCGAGCTGCTCGTGATGCTTCGCTGACTTCTTAGAACATTCCCATCCCGAGTCATAGAGCATGATTACATTACCAGTTGTAGAATCATTGCATCGCGGGTAGACGGAGCTTTAGAAATGATTATCGAGGCTTGAGTTTTTCCAGTATCTCGATGATGGCATCATGATCCTCGATCATTTCCAGAAAAGCTCTTTTAACCACCTTCTCCTTGAAAAAATAATCAGCCTGGACGCGCTTCTCGCGCATACGGGCGAGCTTTCGAGCGATATTGATGTGCCCATTTCCATTCAAGAAATGAAACAATTTTTGATGTATTACTTGTCTTTCCTCAACCTTGATCTGAAATTCTGGAAAATACAAGCATAAATTTCGAAAGATAGAATAGTAGAGCCGATTAATGGCGGTTCTGAATAGGCTTTCCTCTTTTGAAACATAAATGGTATCGCCAGGGTCAAGGCCGCCTAGCTTCTTAGCAACATGATAGTAATCAGGGAAAATCAAGGCTCATCATCTTGACCAGTCGAACCATACCATAACGTGATGATTAAACGCGTGGATCTGTTCTTTCTTAGCCTTGGCGTTCAAGGAGATAGCTTGGTTCAAGATGACATCGTAATGGTTCGAGAAGAAATCGTTCTCATACCGTATTACATCTTGCCGATCCTTTCCAGCAATGATGAACACGATTCGTAAATATTCAAGGCCATTCTCTTCGATGTCTTTATAATGTCCGATGTCCACCTTGGCAATTTGCCTTTTATCGGATTCAAGTTGTGACAAGCATCCAATGATGAATTCTTCGACTATTTTTTTGGACACGCCAGCTCGTTTTATGAATTTCATTCCATCGTCTGGCAATTCATAATCAACGTTCGTAGCTGAACGAGATGCTATCCCGGACATGCTTATCACTCACAATAGTGATACTCCCCTCATATATTATTGATCAATGTATCACCAACGAATTCACTAAAAATGAAGTATATGAAGCCCGGGGCGGGTGGCTGTCCGACCTCGACTGGAGGGGCGTGGCGGCGTGGTTCGGGTACGCGTTCTTGTTATTCGCGGCCATCGAGTTGCTTGCCTTGCTTCGATAACATTAATACTGCAAGGAGCCGTTTTCTGATTAGAAGCTTCATTTTGGTTGAAAAGTGCGGCAACCATGGCAGGGGAGCGCTTCATTCATCGGGTCGTTATCACCGAGTATCTTGACGTCGCGTGGGATATGGCTGATGAACGGGTGCAAGTGTTGATCGCCGGCGAGCCGTTCATCCATTGCAGGTTCCTCATCGCGCGTGTCTCGCCCACCGATGCCGATGTCTCGAGCATCGATGACCTGGCGCGGAAACGGAAGGCCAAGAAGTTCGAATACGGGGGCATACGCCGCTATCTCACGATAGAGGAGGAGGTGTTCGCCCACGCGAGCAACATCCAGGCCTGGGCTGACAACGATTACGACACGCGGTTGTTGCACAGCAATATATCCTTCCCGTTGTTGAAAGCCCTCGCAGAGATTGGCGATGCAAAGGCAAATCGCGTGCTGGGATCGGAGATCACGGATCGCATCCACGAGGGGAACGCGAGCACAGTCGCCTTCATCCTTGAAACCTTTCCTGAATTGATCGACCTAGACACGTTAATGGAGCTAACCAGGGAGGCGCCGAAGGACAAACTCCCCATGATCTGGACGATAATCGGGAATAGACTCCTGCAGACTCAACCGGCCGACGCGCACAAGGCATTCCAGCGCGCTCTCCTCATCAATGATATTACGGCGACACGTGGCAAGGCCTTTGTCGGTATTATACAAGCCAAGGAAAGCCAGGTGAAGCCATCTTCACGGGGCAGCAAGCGCTGGAAAGATATCACGGAATTGCGGAATATTGGGTGACCTTGGGGGATGCTTTGTGCAAGTTCGGTTTCAAGGAAGAGGGGCGCGCCTCGTTCCGCATGGCATTACGTGAGCATCCGACTGATGCCATCCAAAAGCTCGCGTCTTCGCGGTTAAAAGATATGGGGGACTTTGGTTCAAGACCGGACCCGGTTCGCTTCAAAGGTTTTCATTGGCACTTGAGAAGGAATGATTTCAACGATCTCTATATCCCGTTCATTTGCATAGGAGCCGTAATAACGCTAGTAATTCTCGCTTTCACAGTTGATTGACAATAAATTTTCCGAGGTCGTGGACGAGGAGCTGTTCATGTCCGAGTACGTTCATCTCGATTCTTCGACCAAGGATACCTTCAAGAGCAACATCATGGCATATTCGGCGAATAGGGGCATCACGGATGTCATCGTAATCCGGATAATGACCTTGCATCCTATCTACGTGCAGTTGAGCCGTGAAACGGGGCTACGGCTGCTTGCGAGGGCGAGGGTGGATATGAAAGATATCCGTGGTGCCGCCGAGCTCTATCGCGAGTTGCTCTTGGGCACTTCTGCGATTGGACAAATTCGCACTGCGACATTGGCACGAGATCGCGATATCCCGATCGAGCCGGATCTACTCGAAGAGCTCGTCGATTTCAAGCTCCAACACCTGGACCTCGAAATAAACGGCATTATCGAGAAACGGGGATACAAGGACGCGGCAAAGTTCATGGAGGACGCGAGGAACGGCACCTTGAAAGAGGCCGAGATGGATGCCATCTCGTTGAGGCAATTACTAGCAGACAAGGAGAAGCTGGAGAGCGTCAAGGCAAGGTGTCAACCCGGCTAGTGCCGAGTGGATGAGCATCATTTTTTCTTGATGCACTCCACGAGCTCTTCGACTTCGGGCGGTAGATCCTTCCCGGTCAAGCCTTGCAGTGCGTCGAACACGCGCTTTGCATGCTCCTTGGACTTCTCGGCGTACCTGCTGAGCATCCAGATCAACTGCTTGCCGGTGTAACAGTCCTTGGCATCGTGCACGTGGCGGGTGAATGCCCCTACCAGTGCTGGCACGGCGAACGTGATGTCCTCGTCATGGCAAAGCTGGCCATGATCGAGATACCCGACTGCTTCGCTAATGATCCTATTGGTCGTACTCGTTTTAAGCAAGTGTACTCGTCGCGCGCCCTCGACCTGGAACAGTTTTTTCTGTACCGCGACGCTGTGCAGCACATCCGCCACGGCTTTCTCGCCTTCCTCCGGGGACAAGCGGACGAGGTTGATGTCGTCCTCGGAGCCGTTCACGAGGTACTCGTACTCGGTCGTCCATCGGTAGGCGGTCCCGCACTCGGGGCAGCGCTTGATGCAGGAGTTCGAGCCCGACGTCGAGTCGTCGAAGTAGGGGGCACCGATGATCGCGAGCTTTGCCGACACGGCAGGTATTCCGGGGCCGTCGCACACCCCTGCCTTCCAGAACTCGTAGGCATGGTCGGGGATGCTGCTGCAGATCGAGCAGCCCTCCCAAGGTTTTTTTGCCCCGTTCTCCGGCACCATGGCGCTGCACGCATGCTGTGGGATCACCATTACGACGGCGCGCATCGTTATATTGCTTGCGCGGTAGCTCTATCCAGCACGCGCCAGCCGCGGTTGATGCTCATGGCACGACAAGGCCAGCCCAACATCCTCCTCATCTTCCCCGACCAGCACCGCGGCGACTGGATGCCGTACCCCGACGACGTGATCGCGAAGTTCGGAATGCAGCGGTTGCCGCTCCGCATGCCCGTGATCGAGGGGCTCATGGCGAGGGGCGCCACGTTCTACAACTGCATCACGCCGTCGCCCTTGTGCGCCCCCGCGCGCTCGTGTCTAGCCTCCGGCCTCCGCTACGAGAAGACCGGCGTCAAGAGCAACGGTTACAACCACCCGATCGAGATCAAGACCTTCTACAAGGTGCTCAAGGAGAACGGGTACGTCGTCGGCGGCTGCGGGAAGTTCGACCTGCGCAAGGCCGAGCACTTCTTCGCCGGCACCGGCTGGGTGCCGAAGATGGCATCGCTTGGATTCTCCGAGGGCTTCTCGATCGACAACGGCGGCAAGCACGACGCGATCCGCTGCGGCACGACCCACGTCGACCCGGCGGACGGGAAGAGGAAGCGGCACGCGGATCCGACCAAGGCGCCCCCCAACTGCCCGTACATGAAGTACTTGAACGACAACGACCTCATGATGGTGCACGTGAACGACTTCAAGAGGCGGGCCACCAAGTACCTTGGCCTGCCCCTGGACAGCAGCCCGACCCTGCTGCCGGACGAGGCCTACTGCGACAACTGGGTCACGCGGAACGCGCTGGACATCGTCAATCGATTTCCCGCCGACAAGCCCTGGTTCCTGCAGGTCAACTTCGTGTGCCCGCACGAGCCGTGGGACGTGACCCGGCGCATGCGCGACGCGTGGAAGGACGTGACGTTCCCCGGTCCGAACCACGGATCGAAGCTCGCCGCCGGAGCCGAAAAAAAAGTGCGACAGAACTACGCGGCCATGATCGAGAACATCGACCGGAACGCCGGGCTCATCATCGACGCTGTCGCCCAGCGCGGCGAGCTGGACAACACGATCGTCGTCTATTCCAGCGACCACGGCGAGATGCTCGGCGACTTCATGAAGTACGGCAAGTCGCGCCCCGAGCGGGGTTCCATCCGGGTGCCGCTCGTCATGGCAGGCCCCGGCATCAAGAAGGGCGTGACGAGCAGTGCCCTCGTGGAGCTGCAGGACCTCGCGGCCACGTTCATGGACTATGCGGGCTTGTCCATGCCGGAGGCGGCCGATTCCGTCTCGCTGCGCCCCGTGCTCGAGGGAAGGATAGAGCGGCACCGCGACCACGTCGCATCGGCGCTGGCACGGACGGGGACGCTGCTTGGCGACAAGAAGGTCGGCTGGCGCTCGGTGCTGGACGGGAAATACAAGCTGGTGGTCAACACGTCGGGAAAGGAGGCGCTGTTCGACATCGAGGCGGACCCGTGGGAGAACGTGGACGTATCCTCTCGCCATCCCGAAGAGGTCGAACGGTTAAAGGATCTCCTGGACTAGACGGTCGTTCATGGGAACGGAAGCAGGACCAGTCCGTCGATGGCGTTAAAATGGGCAGCATTATTCGGTGACAAGGCTAGGGCGCTTTATATGATACGTGAACGAAAGCTCATAAAACTACCATACGAAATGGCAACCACGTGATGGATATCACGGCTTGCGTGCGAGCTCGTCGAGGCGCGACGCAACGCGTTGGGCGACGGAGACGACCCTCGTGGCGACGTCCGGGTCGAACATTTTCGGGGCGTCGCGTGGCGTGTGGATGACCGAGGCGCCGCGCTTGCAGCC
>JAFGBX010000354.1 GCA_016932935.1 Promethearchaeota archaeon
CCGATGCGGTCAGACAAGTGGCCTAGCAGCACGGGGGAGACGCAATACGTGATGCCGAAGCCCGTCGCGACCATCCCGACCCAAAAACCTGCCTCCCCCTCGCTCATCGAGAGCCCGCGCGCGAGGATCTCGGTGAGGGTCGACGTGCAGAAGGAATTCACGCCGATCCCGAGCCCGCCCAGGATCGAGGCCAGGAAGGCCATGTTGACGGAGCGCCTCGCCCGGCGCTCCACGACCCCGCTCGGCTGCATGCGCGGTTCAATGACCGCCATCCAATATACCATGCTTTCTTATGCTGCCCCGCCGTATTCTACAGCGGAGATCGACCATGGCACGAAAGCGGAAGGACATCGCGTTCCCCGAGAAAGGCACCCCCCGCGACCAGGTGCTGCGCGAGATGGAGGCCGCCCGCGACGACGACGCGAAGTGGAAGGACGGGAAATCGTTCGCCTACGTCTACTACGCGACCGACGAGCACTACGACTTCTTGAAGAAGGCGACCAACATGTACTTCTCAGAGAACGCCTTGAGCCCGATGGCGTTCCCGAGCTTGAAGAAGTTCGAGTCGGAGGTCACGTCGATGATAGCGGACATGCTCGGTGGCGACCGGAAGACGTACGGAAGCCTCACGACAGGTGGAACCGAGAGTAACCTCATGACCGTTAAAGCACACCGCGAATGGGCGAAGGAGAAGAGACCTACGCCCCATCCCGAGCTCCTCGTCCCGATATCTGCCCACCAGTCCTTCGACAAGGCGGCCCACTACTTCGGCCTCGAGATCAAGAAGGTGCCGTGGGACGCCGACTTCCGGACGCACGCGGAGGCTATGAAGGAGGCCATCACCGAGAACACCATTATGATCGTCGGCTCGGCGGTCGAGTACTCCCGAGGCATGGTCGACCCGATCAAGGAGCTCGGCGAGATCGCCCAGGAGTACAAGGTCGGCTTCCACGTGGACGGCTGCCTGGGGGGGTTCATGCTCCCGTGGGTCAAGAAACTTGGTTACCCGATCCCCGACTTCGACATGTCCGTGCCGGGCGTCACGTCGATGAGCTGCGACATCCATAAATATGGATACGGGCCCAAGGGCTCGTCGTCGATCTTCTACACGAGCGAGAGGCTCTGGAAGCACCAGTTCTTCGCCAGCGTGGACAGCCCGTGCGGCGCGTACGCGTCGCCGACTATGACAGGCACGAGGGGTGGCGGTGTGATCGCCGGGGCGTGGGCCACCGTCAAGTCGCTCGGGGAGGACGGCTACTTGCGGCTCGCCAAGGACGCGATGGACGCGACGAAGAAGCTCACCGCGGCGATCGACGCCATGCCCGACTTAAAGGTGCTCGGCAAGCCTGATATGACCGTGTTCGCATTCACCGCCAGAGATCCTGCCGCGATCAACATCTACGCGGTCGGCGACGAACTCCAGCGGCGCGGCTGGATCCTCGACCGGCTGCAGTTCCCACCGGCGCTTCACCTTATTGTAACCCCCCCGCAGGTCAAGGTCGTGGACCGGTTCATAGCTGATCTCGGGGAGTGCGTTGCGCACGCGAAGGCGAACCCGGGCTCCGTCGCCGAGGGCGCGGCGCTCTACGGCCTGCTGGCCACGTTCCCCGACCGGGCGAACCTCAAGAAGGTGGTCCTGGACTTCCTCGCGGATCAATACAAGGCTTGATCCGACAGGGAAGCCGATAGCCGCTGTCTAAAAACTTATCTTCTCGTACTTCGTCTTGCACGGCTGGTTGTCGGTCGCCCAGAACCCGAGTTCCTTGGGCTTGATGATGACCGACGCGAGCGTCGCCCCCGTGAGGCCGTGCGTGCATATCGTGAAGTCGTCGGGCTCCCGTCCCGCGTGGTCGGTCAGGATGGACTTGATCGTGTCGACCGAGACCTTGCCCCTCGCTCCTTCGATGAGCTCTGCGGCACGGGCGACCCGCTCCTTGGGCGACTTCGTGTACGGCACCCGGAGCCCCGTGAACTTCCACATGACGTCGTCGGGCACGTTCGCATCGGTGATGACGTGGTACATGTTCGAATGGGCCATCACGCCGCCCTCGGGAACCTTTCGGACGGCGTGGCGCGTGGCCGTCGTCTCGAGCACGCACGCGTCGCCCGACTCGTCGACGATGCCCAGGTGCGCCCCGTTCGTCCGCGGCATCTTCGTGGCGAGGTCGACCACCTCCTGCACGGTCTTGCACGTTTCGAGCGCCTCTTGCACGATGAGCATCGTGGGCACGCCGCGAGGGGAGTAGTCGAGCGGGTCGGTCTTCCACGACCGTCCGTAGTTGTACCCGATGGCCAGCCCCTTGTCGTTCAGCCCGACGTGCGTGCCGGCGGTGGGGTACTGCGAGAGGTTGATGTTCTTGTACCCGTCCGTCGGCTTCTCGACCCGCGCCATCTGGTAGGGCTGCAAGATCTGGGGGAAGTCGTAGTTACGCCCGTAGATGATGGATCCGTCAGCGGTCGACTTGCCCAGCGCGAAGACCATCGTGCACGCCTGGACCAGCGGCTTCGCGTACGAGTTCTTCGGGTTGCCAGCCATGATCTCGACGTAGTTCATGCCGTAGACCAGGTCGACCTTTTCCCCTGCGCCCTCGGCGATGCCGATCATCTTCTCGTGCTGGCGGGGGATATACTTCTCGATGTATTCCTTCGTGCGGTTCTTCCCCATCTTCGAGAGCCCCCAGATCGCGAGCGGCACCGGCGCGAGCTTCGGCTTCATCTCCTTGAACACGCGGGAATAGAACACGCTCTTCTTGGCGGCCTGGATGCGATCCTTGAGCTGTGCTCCCTGGGATACCCCCCTCTCCCGGGCGCTACCTTCGAGGGTGATCGTCAACATGGGCGTTCTAGCTCGATATCCGATTCGACGGTTATAAAGGTGATCGGGGCGGGATCCAAGGCGAGGGGGGCGGCCGGGAACCTGGCCTCACTCGCCCGCGGCCCCCCGTGACGGGCGAGATCGCCTTCGCTCGAGCAGGAGACCGGCGGCCACCGCGACCGCGACGACGATGCCGACCGTTATACCGTCGATGCTGTACCCGGCGAACTCCCAGTAGTATCCGGCGGTCGTTTGGAACGCCGTGTTCCCCGGCACGTCGATGACCATGGGTTCATCGAGGCCGCTCACGGACGCGTTCAGCACGTCCAAAAAATCGGCCCCGTAGGCCTCGAACATGCTCGGGTAGTAGACGCCCTCCCAGGTGCCCGCGCTGTCGAGCGTGTAGAAGCCGACTTCGCCGATGCCGAGCGACCGGGCGAGCCGGCAGTCCTTGACCACGCCCGCGAGGTTGCACGGCAGGCCGTCGACCGAGCAGTTGTTCGGCCCGTAGTCCCCCACGCCGGTCATCCCGAAGAGCGGGACGGTCTTGTCGGCCCCCACGCCGCGCACGCTGCTGAGCATGCGCTCGTACATGTTCGTGGAGTCCGGGTCGCTGGCCGGGCTCACGGCGTTACCGCGGTACAGCTGCCACTGGTACCCGTCCCAGTCCGCCGTCCCCGCGAGGGACATGAGCGCGTGCTGGAACAGCACCTCCGTCCGGTCACCCCCGCCCAGCGGGTAGTGGGAATACAGCATCCAGATGCCGGCAGTGTTCTCGATGCGGTAGCCCGCGTTCTGCGCCTTGATGCTGGCGATGCAGCGGGCCATGCTCTCCTGAAGTTCCTGCCATCTGGCAGCGTCGTGCCAGCACGTGTCGTTGTGCCGCTCCAGGTCGAACACGAACCCAACGGTGTTGTTCAAGTTCAACGAGCCGATGGCGTCGAGGTAGGCGCTCGTGTCGTTCTCGATCTCCTCCCAGTTGTAGTAGCCCCCGAATAGTGGCCACATCAGCTTGATGCGGGGGTACGTGTCACGGAGCGTCTGCGCCCACGAGAACGTGTCGTTGACGAACGTCCGGTTCATCGTGTACGCGACGATGGTCGCCGAGTGGTTGTCGAGCGACTGCCATTCCTGTGGGGTGAACGTGCCGTTGATCTCGCTCCAGAACGTGAAACGCGTCGGCGGTGCCTCGCCGCGGGGAGGCACGCGGGCGTGGTAGAAGGGGTCGAACCAGTTCGTACCCGCCCCGGCGATCACGAGGCCGCAGGCCAGGGCAGGGGCGACGAAGGCGATCCAGGCCCGCCGCGAGGCCTCACCCTTCCGGACCTGCCGGGCCGCGATCGAGGCGATGTTGAGGCAGACCGCCGCGACCCCCGATGCGACGCTTCCGATCCCGATGACCTGGTTCCATGCGGGGTGGTCGACGCACCACGCCTTCTCTTGCACCAGGTAGTACATGAGCACGAGTGCGCCAAGCCCGAGGTCGACGCCGGTCATCGCGATCTTGGCCGGCAGCGCGTCGTGGAACCTCATGGCCGTGACCTCGACGAGCGTTATCAAGCCGAATATCCCCGCCCACGTCGCGAAGACCGTCTCCCACCTGCCCTGCACCCAGCACCACGTGGCAGTCGAGGCGAGCAGCACGTAGCCTGCAGCGCAGACAAGCATGAAGAAGGCGGCCGCGTTCACGAGGAACGATAGCCTGCCCAGCCATCCGGTTTCTTCCGGTTTCATCGTCTATCGCTCCGTCGCGTCGGCTTAAAACGATTGGATCCCGGCATATGCCTTTCTGTGGCCATGGCTTTATTATCCCCCGGGGCGAACCCCGCGAGCGATACCCGATGAAGCGATTCTCCTTCGAGAACAGGCACTTCCTCGTCGAGCACGACGCCGGCAAGATCTCCATCTCGCAAAGACGCGGCGCTCGCGTCCTACCGTTCATACGGAATGCATCGTGGGGATACAAGCAGCGCGGCGGTGGCACGATCCTGTCGAGCGACGAGGGCTACCAGAGATCCCCCGTCTTCAAGACGTACGAGGGCACTATCGGCAAGGGCAGGGTCGTGGAAGTATATTGCAAGAACCGCCACGCTGCGGCCGACATGCTCATGAGGATAGCGCTCTACGATGACGAGCCCGCGTTCCTGGCCGAGCTGGTTATCGTCAACAACACGCGCGAGGACGTGCTCGTCGAGGAGATCCTGTCGTTCACCACGTCAGCGCGGGCCGGGAGCGGGCTCTTCTTCACGAAGGATCCAGCGCGCGCCCGCGTGCTTGAAGCGGGCCTCGGGGGCGCGCTCGACCTGAACTTGCGCTGCGTGTTCGGCGACGAGGAGTCCGACTCGAACGGCAACATCCTCGTCCACGACCTGGATAGCAAAGAGAGCTTCTTGTGCGGCGTGGCCGAGCGGCCCTCCGCTATGGTCGGTATCTCCGCCAACGAGGAGGAGGGCACCGGCCTGGTGGATGAGGTGTCCGGCCGGCGCAGTTTCGGGGACTGGAAGGTGAGGAAGTCGATCGTGCCGTTCAAGCGCGTCCGCCCGGGCGGGGTGTACACGTCGAACCGCGTGTACTTCGACCTGGATCCCGCCAAGTCCCCGCACGAGATGCTGGAGGCCTACGCGGCCCGGCTGGCGGCGTGGCTCGGCATCGTGGACTGCAACTGGCCGCGAGACCGTGCCGTGCCCCACGGCTGGAACAGCTGGGGGAATCCCACGAAAACGGATCCGAAGGACGACTCGGGCCACAACGCCCTCGTCTACGTGCACGAGATCACGGAGAAGCGCGTCCTCGACAACTTCGACCTCGCCTTCAAGAAGCTCGCGAGGTACGGGCTCGAGTACTTCCAGATAGACGACGGCCACCAGGTCGCGGTCGGCGACTGGGTTCCGGACCGGGAGAAGTTCCCCAACGGCCTCAAGCCCGTGTTCGACTTGATCCACGAGCGGGGCGCCAAGACGGGCATGTGGATACGCCCGTTCGAGGTCTCGACCGCGTCCGAGCTGTACAAGGCGCACCCGGACTGGGCACTCGAGTTCGAGAGCTCGTTCCCCATGAAGAGCAAGTCCACGCTCCCCCTTGACCTGTCGCGTGCCGACGTCCGACAGTGGCTGCACGACACGTTCACGAGGATCGCCAGGTACTACGGCGTGGAATGGGTGAAGACCGACTTCACCTACAACGCGATCGGCGCGAAGGGGCACCAGAACCAGGACATGACGAGCATCGAGGCCTTCCAGGACGGGTTCAAGGTCATCCGCGACGCGATCGGTCCAGCAATCTTCCTGGTCGGCATCGGCGGGCCGTGCATGCTCCACTACGGGCTCGTGAACGCCGAGCGGCTCACGCTGGACATGAACGCCGCGTGGGGCAAGGACGGGCCGCTCATGCCGGTGGAGCAAGGCATCAAGCCGAACGCGCGGGTTATCTCGCGGCGCTATTACCTGCACAACCGGGTCTGGTTCACGCACGCGTGCGCGATCCAGTTCCGCGCCCCGCTCGCGCCCAACGAGATCCTCGTCCAGGCGACGGTCATCGCCCTGTCCGGGTCGGTGTTCAAGGTGGCCGAGACATGGCTCAACATGAAGGACGAGGATTTCGTCGTCCTGTCGAAGATGTTGCCCATCTATCGCCCGCCCGGTCGGGGTATGCGGCCCGTCGACCTCATGACCCGCGAGTATCCCGAGGTCTGGGACCTGCTCGTCGACGACTGCGGCAACGGGCTCGGTTCGTACCACGTGGTCGGCATGTTCAACTTCGGCGAGAACAGCGACCTCGCCGCGCCGCTGCCCGAGGCGGTGCGCGACGTCAAGGTCGACTTCGCAGCCATCGGCCTCGACCCGGGGAAGGAATACCTGGTGTTCGAGTTCTGGACGTCAGCGTTCAAGGGCACGTTTAAGGGCTCGTTCGGTGCCAGCATCGAGCCTCGCCACGTGGCCCTGTTGGTGCTGCGGGAGCGGTCGGGCGTGCCGCAGTTCCTCTCGTCCAACCGCCACTTCACGCAGGGCTGGGCGGACGTCGTCTCGTGCGAATGGGACGGCGCTGCATCCCAGCTCGTGATGTCGGCCAAGGGCATCCCGGATCACGAGCATTCGTTCGACTTCCACGTGCCACCCCCGTACAAGCTCGTGAAGGCACTCGCCAACGGCGACCTCGCGGCGGCGTCGATGGTGTCCCCCGAGCACTTGAACGTCAAGTTCAAGGGCAACGACGCGCCCTTGCTTCGCATCAGCCTCGCGTTCACGCGCTAGAACCGCCCGTTGCAGGGTACCCGTCCCCTCGCCGCTGGCATCTCCAAACGCTCCATCCCTCGATGTAGAGGCACGCGTTCCACGCGTAGACCATGATCTTCTGCGTGGTCGCCTGCACCGTCACCGTCACGACGTCGCTGCCGCTCCCGCTGGCGATCGTGACGATGATGCCGGCAAGGAGGACGATCGAGAAGGTGAAGAAGGTCTGGGCGCAGGGCCGGGGGAAAACCGCGTCCCCCCGGAAGAGCCACCCGTAGATGAGGCTCGAGGGGGCCAGTACCACGAAGGCGAACTGGGCGAATCGTAAGTGGAGCTGGGGGTGCAAGTCTTGCGGGAACGCCGCGGCGAGCGCGAGCAGCACGCCGGTGCCGATGCCGAGCAGTTCCGCGATGAGGGACAACCGCCTAGTGCGGGCATCGCCCGCCGGGACTTCCTTGCTCAGCGAGGCAAAGAAGGGGACGAGGCACGCGGCGATGATGCACATCGTCGTGATGAAGAGCGCGCACGACGCGGTGTTGGGCTCCCCATTATGGGCGACAGTGCGGCCCATGTCGCTGAGCATGTTGTTCCAGAACAAGTACCCCGTCGTCGCCGGGTCGTACTTGGTGCCTCCGGGGTAGAGTGCCATGGCGACGGTCGAGAGCACCAGGTATTGGATCCCGCCGAAGACGAGGATGCCCACGGCGTGCGAGAGCAGCCAGTTCTGGGCTTTTTCAACGAGGGCTATCACGCTCAACGGCTCGGCTCACCCACCACGGTTTTGTCGACTCGCCTCGTGAAACCACAACCACGATGTTCTATTAGGCTCGCGGCCATTTGAAGATTCGTCGTTCCGTGTCCGCGCCACGAAATTCCTTATTCATTAGGGGAAAGTCTTAATAGAACTTGGTGCACAAGTTAAATGTATAGATCGTCGAGGGAGCGTTTCGGCGGTTCGGTTCTGTAAGAATCGAAGGTCGTTCGTGATGGTCAGCAACAGTGACTTCAGCTGGAAGATTGTGACGGGCGGCGCTGGGGGTGTCGGCAAAACCACGTTTTTGTTCCGCTATTTGACGAACCAGTTCGTCGCGAATACCGCCCTGACCGTTGGGGTTCAATTACACTCGCACACCGTCGAAAGGAATGGCAAGAAGATCGCGATGATCATATGGGATCTCGGCGGTCAGGATCGCTTCAGATTCTTGCAAGACAGCTACGTCCGCGGCGCCGCGGCAGGCATGATATGCTTCGACATCAGCAACATCGGCACCATGCTCCAGATAAAGGACTGGGTCGGCATGTACCGGAAGTCGGGTTCCCCCGCTATGCCGATATTGCTCGTGGGGACCAAGCTCGACATCGCGGACGAGGAGGCGCAGAAACAGGCCGAGAAGGAGGCGACGTCCCTGGTGAAGGAACTCGACCTGACCGGCTATATCGCCACCTCGTCGAGGTGGGGCAAGAACGTCGAGGAGGCCATCAACAGCCTCATCGACGTGCTTCTCGTGCACAAGCTCGGGGGGAACGGGGCACAAGGCACCACGAGCGTCATCAATTGACGGTCGCCATGACGGGGGTTCGGTCGGATGATCGCACAAGATGCCCCGATAGTCGAGATACAGTTCCTCGCCTACACGATCCCCGTCATCCTCGGCGTCGAGCTCGGCCTCTATTTCTTCTACCAGTACCGGAAGAGCCGGTGGACCAAGCTCCCTTTGAACCGCATCTTGCTCTCGTACGGCTGGTTCACGCTCTTCATGGTCAACGGGGCATTCTTCCAGGTCGTGAACCGCCTCGCCTTCGACGCCAAAAACGAGTTGTTTGCCCAGATCGGCTTCACCGCGATATTCCTCGCGCCGATCGGCTTCATGGCGTTCATCCTCATCAAGGAATCGCGCAAGCTCATCAACCTCAAGCTCGCCTGGGTAATCACCCTCGCCAGCTTCACGCCCCTCGTGCTTCTGTTCTTGCTCGGCAGCAAGGACAAGATCTTCATGGCCAGCATCAGCATAACCGGGTTGAACGCCATCTCCGTGATCACCTACCAGGTTCGTATGATCCGGGCGTCCATGGGGGATGTACGCAGGCGGCTCGTCCAGCTCTTCACCGGAGAGATCCTCGCCTTGCTCGCGCTCGGGTTCGCGTTTATCGTCGTGTTCGCATCGAACCTCGGCGCGCCGACGGAGCCGTTCTTCTTCACCGGGGTTTCGTTCCTGATTACCGGCCTCTTGATCATGTTCTACGCGTCGAACGACTTCCCCCCGTTCTACGAGTTCGACTGGAAGAGCAACCTGCTTAAGCTCTTCATCATCGACCCGGCGAGCAACCAGTTCTTGTACGCTCGCGACTTCTCGCAGGAGGCGAGACCGGCCACGACATCGGACGACGCCGAGCGGGACAGGCTGCGCGATGACCTCTTTTCTGGTGCCATCACGGGCATCGAGAGCATGCTCGACACCATCTCGACGTTGAGCCAGCAGAGGCTGTCCGAGATCGACCAGGGAGGTTCCCTCATCTTGCTCGAGTATTCCAGCGAGGGGCTGCCCCCGGTCACCTACGCGCTCGTCGTGGCGAAAGACTTGAGCAGCTTGCGTCATTTCGAGAAGACGATCAAGGCCCAGTTCGAGGCGTTCTTCCCGGGCTTGCTCAAGAACCTCGACAGCGTCGTCAAGGCCGGGAACCCCGGGCGCGTGTTCCAGAGCTTCGACATCGTACTGAACAACATGCTCGGCTGAGGTGCACGACAGACATGCTGCTCTACGCGTTCCCCATCCCCTACAGCGACCCCCTGCGGTTCTACGCCTTGCTGGTCGAGTGGATCCTGGCGTTTATCTGCTTCGAGCTCGGCGTCGTCTTCATCGTGAAATACCGCAGGCAGCAGTTCTCGAAGAAATACATGCAAGAACTCGGCTATGCGAGCTTGTTTTTCGGCTTCTCGTGCCTCTGGTTCAGTTTCATCGTTGGCGATTACTTCCTCGACGCGAGCACCACCTCGCCGTTCTTGATCTGGCCGCGCGGCAGCCCGAGGGATCTCGCGATTTCCATCGGTTATTTCTCGCTCGTGGCCGGCGTCCTTCTCTTCGTCTTCCTCATCGAGCGCCACCAGGCAGTGCTGTTCAGGCGGTTCACCTTCACCATCGCGTTCAGCGGCTTGGTCGCGATCTACGTCGCCGTGTTCATCCAGGACATCGAGGGTACCGGATACCTGAACTTCTTGCTCGTGGCCGTGTTCGCGGTGTTCTTCCTGGCCTTCCTCGTCGACCTGTCGAAGCGCATGAGGACGCGGCGGGACGTCTCGTCGACACTGTGGCGGTTCCTCGTTTCGTTCTCCGTTCTCGCTTGCGGCTACGTGCTCACCATCGACGCCATGCTCGACGTGACCGGCCTCGCGGGGCGGACGGTGGGGTCGGCCTTGCAGCTCGGGTCGTTCATCGGGATCACGATATTATTCCTGCGCCTCCCGCCGTTCGCCACGCTCGATTGGCACAAGCAGATCGAGGACATCTACGTGATCGACAAGGCAGGAGTGTGCTTGTTCCAGAAATCATTCACCGCGAAGCAGCTTACGGTCGACAAGAATCTCGCGTCGAGCGCGATCTCCACGGTCAACCTCATCTTGAAGGAGATGACGTCCGCGGATGAGCTGGGCCAGTCGACGATCAAGCGCGGGGACAAGGCCATCACCGTGTTCTCCAGCGAGCTCGTGACTGGCGTGGTCATCAGCAGGGAGGAGAACTACTTGATCAGCTACAACCTGAAGAACTTCATCCAGACCTTCGAGGCCATCTATCGTGGCGTGCTCGCGACCTGGAACGGCGACGGCTCGGTGTTCGCCCCCGCGGAGGCCATGGCGGAGAAGATCTTCAAGTCATAAGGGACTGGAGCTAGGACGGGACGGGTCACTTCATTTTTTACGTACCAAGTTCACGAGCCGTATGCCGCCGAATTTCTTCATCGCGCTGAAGCTCATCCCCTTGCTGACGTTTTCCAGCACGATGTTCGCATCGGTCACGACCGATCCAGATACCATGTCTATGCCGTGATCGAAGAGTATTGGCGACATGGGTGTCGTCGGGCCGAGCATTATCTTGGTGCTTCCCGGGGGGCAGAGCTCCAGCAAGCGGGGGAGCGTGTGGTTGATGAGCGTGGTGCTCGAGATCACGACCACGTCTGACCGGGGCAAGCAAGTCTCGCTCGCCCCCTCTTCCAGGTCGCCTTGCTGCGGCCTCTTCTCGATGACCCAGAGGTTCCTCGCCCCCTCCCTGACCACGTCGACGAAAGGGAAGTGCCCGATGATGGACACGTTCTTCCCCCGCCCGGCTTTCAAAATGAATTCGGCGGCGTCGCCTTCGTCGCATTGCTCGGGATCCACGTCGACGAGCGAGTTGATCGCCGCGAGGCCGAGGGAGGCCTCCGGGATGCTATCGGAGAGCGAAAGCGCCGCGAGCTCGTCAGCGGCAATGCCCGCGTACGCGGCCGCGTCGCGCGACGTGCCGCCGCCCACACACCCGCCCTCGTTGAGTGCGGAGGCGAGGCCGCAGTGCTTGCTCACCACGGCCGTCCAGAGAGGGCCCCTCCGGATCTCGCGCACTTCCACGCCCTTTTCAAGGCTCGCGATGATCTCCTCGAGGATCCTCATCATATCCCTCACCTTCACGTGCAGTTAACATGTCCCGTTGTAGGTACATCGACCGGCGCTTTGCGTTTGGAAGGAAAGCTAAAAAAGAAGACGTCATGGCTTCCGTTCGGCCATGGCCTTGGCCGCCCGGTCAGCACGCTCTTTTAACATCTTCTTGAAGAGGTTGTAGTCGCGGGCGGCCATCTCCTCGTCCGATATCCGCAGCTTTTCTGCCAGGTCGTCCCTTTCAACCCTCACGGACTCGATCTCTGTCGACAGCTTCTCCAGGTCGCCCTCCAGGTTCTTGATGCGGTTCTTCATGCCCACCTCGGAGTCCTTGAGCAGCGCCTTGTCGTTCTCGAGCGCTTCGATGTCCTTCGTCAGGGCGTTCTTCTCGTCCATCAACTGCTTGAACTTGGCGTCCTTGTCGGAGATCGTCGTGTCGAGGGAGACCTTCAAGCCTTCGACCTTGCCGTTGAGGCCCGCGATCTCGTTCGTCTTCTCGCCGACCGACTTCTCGAGGTCCTTGATCCTGGCCTCGTTCTTCTTGATCGTCTCGTTGGCGTTCTTCAAGTTGCCCTCGAGCTCGGCCTTCGCCTTGGAGAGCTTGGAGATCTCCTCCTTCTGCGATGCGGATTCCTTCTCGAGGTTTACTATCTTCGCCCGGAAATCGATCAAGAGCCTTCCTTGCACCTTGAAATCCTTTTCAGGCTTGGATTCGACCTTTTCCCATTCGATTGACGTCGTCTTTCACCTCTGGACAGAACCGGTCGCTTTCATCTAGCAATGCAACACGGTAAATATTGGTTCCTAGTTCTCCTTCGCGTTATTTAAGCTGTTTTTTGCGCATCAGCATGCCGAACGGAGCCGTCCCGCGACCTCGATGGCCTTCTCGCGGAGCAAGTTGGTCGCGGAACCGAACAGCATGATGTTCGCCCCCTTCTTCTTCCAGTCCATGGCCGCGTCCAGCTTCGACCAGTGGATGCCGAAGTGCTTCTTGGCCTTGAGGCAAGACTGCAGGATGGTGTCGCAATGGGCGAGGAACCGCGGGTCGTCGTACTGGCCGATGATGCCCATGCTCATCGTGAAGTCGGACGGCCCGACGACGACGCCGTCGATCCACGGGCTCGAGACGATCGCGTCGACGTTCAGCGCGGCTGCCGGGGACTCGGCTTGCACGAGGATCGTCGTCTGCTCGTTGGCGACCTTGATGTACTCGGCGGTGCTCCCGCAAGGGCCGAACTTCGAGAGGTAATGCCGCATGCCGTGGCTCCGCTCGCCCGCGGGCGGGTACTTCGCGCACCTGACCACGTTGTGCGCTTCGGCCGGCGTGTCCACGTGGGGGACGAGCAGCCCGTCCGCGCCCATGTCGAGCACCTTCGCCATGTACTCGTAGTCGTTCCTCGTGGCACGCACGATGATCGCCATCTCGTGGCTCTTGGCAACGATGGCCATGTCTTGTATGTCCTGGAAGCTCGCCGGGCCGTGTTCCATGTCCACGATGATGAAATCGAGGGCTGCAGCCGCGAGGACGGGCACCATGGCGGGGCACGCGAACTCGTGCACCATCGTGCCCGTGATCAGGTGCCCCGCCTTGATCTTCTCCCTGAGCGACGGTCGCATGGTGATCACTGCTCTGCTATCGACCGCATCCGATTTGATAGTTTGGGATAAATGCACATCGTGCGATGTATCGCGTGGAAGGTCATGAGTCGCCCGAAGATCATCGATCGACTGCTCGCGAAGTTCGGCCTGGGGGGCGGTGCGAAGGGGACGGGCAAGGAGTACCGGGATTACCTGTGGCAGGAGCCCGGATTCCACCGGACCCTTGGTAGCATCTGGTTCCAGTACCTTCCGTCGGTTGTTACCGCGTTCTTCTCGATCATCTACCTCGTGATCATCCTGCCGACGTTCATCCCCGCCGAGACGCTCGGGCAGGACGCGATGTTCCAGCTGCTGCTCGGCTTCTTCTTCGTGCTGGCAGACGTTGGTATCGGCGACGCGATCCAGCGGTTCATCTCCGAGAAGCGCATATCCCAGCCCAAGTACACGATCCACTACCTCCAGTTCTTCGTCTGGTTCCGCATGTTCTCGGGCCTCATCGTCGTTACGGGCATCACCGCGTGGGCTTTCATATTCCTGCGCGGGTACGTCCCCCTCGTCTACAGCATGTGGTACTTCTTGCTGTATTCCTTGCTGCAGTGGCCCGGCTTCTGGAACGTGTTCATGAGCGCGCTGCAGGGATACCAGAAGTTCAACCACGTGAACTTCATAAACGTCGGGATGATGCTCATCAGCATCGGCACGGGGTATACCTGCGTGTCGTTGTTCAAGTTCCTCGGCTCGCTGAACCCCGTCATCGGCGAGACTATGGGGAGCACGTTCGGTTTCATCGCCGGCTTGTACGTGAACAACGTACTCGTGTTCCTCCTCTCCTCGAAGGCGATCAAGGGAGTGCTCGCCAAGATCGACCCGTCGTGGACGCTGACGACCGTGTTCAAGGCCGACTTCCCGCGGGCTATTTTCGACGAGTGCCTCAGGTTCGGCGTGCAGGCCATGGCCGCGACGTTCGTCGACACGTTCTTCAAGATGGTCATCACGTCGCTGGCGATCCTCTGGCTCCCCAACTACGGCACGATCTACGGCGTCCTGGCCATCACGATCGGCGTGGCAGGCTTGATCAACGTCGGTATCCCGATCACGCCGATCGTGAGCGAGGCGTACAACAACAAGAAGATAGACCTCACGGAGTACTACATAGGCCACGGCCTCAAGTATTGCGGGATATTCGCGTCGATGTTCGGGTCGACCATCCTCGCGATCGCCCCCATCTTCCTCGAGCTCTCCGGCCCCTACGCGCTGGCGACCGTGTTCCTCCCTTACGTCGCGATGTCCCGCATCCTCTTCGCGTTCGGCAAGCTGCTCGACGACTGCACGACGGGCTGCAACCGCCCGTCCTTCCGTATCTACTACGTGCTCGTCGAGAACGCGACCCGGCTCGTCCTCATTCACGTGTTCATCGTCACCCTCGGAATGGGATGGCAAGGCTTTTTGGTCGCAGAAATTTGTGGCCTTCTGGCAAAGAACGTTGCCGGATGGATCGCCTTCCGCTTCAAGGTGATGCGACTCTACATGTCATTCACGCAAACCGTGTGGCTGCCTTTGATCGCGGGCATCGCCAATTTCATCGTGTTAGAGGCGTTGATCGCACTTTTGTTCCCAGCCCTCTCGTGGCTGCTCGGGGCGGTCCTCGCGATCGGCATCTTTGTCATCGTGGGGATGGTCGTCACCCCCCTCTACGTCTATTGGCCGATCTACACGGTAGGGGGCGGTTGGGATCCCGTCGGCCTTGACATCCTCCAGGAGGCCACGGAGATCGCCGACATCTCCAAGCCCATCGCCAAGCTCTTCAACGACATGGCCCAGAAGCTCGCCAGAAAATCTCCGCTCTACAACAAGTTCCCGATCCACTTCCGCAGCGCGCAGTTCGAGCTGGACGAGCTCCGGGTCATGATGGGGCGGGAGCCGCGAGCGTCCCTCCACGTCTGGGACCTGCTCCCGCAGATCATCGTCCTGGACACCGAGGCGATCAAGCGGCGGGCGTTCGAGGTCTACACCGAGCGGCTGTCGTACGACCAGCTCGTCTGGCTGCTCGCCGAGTCCACGCTCATGGTGCAGGACGTGTTCATCAAGACGCCGTTCGGCCCGATAACGACCACGGAAGGCCGGCTCGAGCTGAACCCGGACCTGCTGAACCCCCGGCCGAACCGCGGGAAGATAGCGAGGCTGGCGAAACAGATCTTCGATGCCCAGCACCCGTCCATGGAGGAACTGCACTGGCTCATTGCCGAACGCCGCTGGCTCTATCATACCCTCGAACACGTGAGCCAGAAGGGTACGACTGACCTTTCCATGATTAATGGGGCTGCAAACGTCAGGCACGCCACGCCTGCTTGGAGGCACAAGATCGCCGAGGACATGCGTGCGGCGTTCAAGAAGTCCATGGACAGGATGCGTCGTAACACTCGAGGCTCTTCGTGAGGAATGCTTTTTTTATGCCTAATGCGGATTAGATCTTATCCCTCACGGAATAGGAGATAGGAACACACGACAACATCTGGTGGCAAACGTGTCGTACATACCCAAGTACATCATGAAACGCATGTTCCCCGAGGACTCGTTCAAGGCGGTCGAGGGCGGCCTCGAGGTCACGATGGTGAACGTCATCTCGCCGCTCAGCGTCGACGAGGTGCCCGACGACGTGGAGAACTACCTCGAGGCCACGGTCAACGGTACGAAGTTGACCGACGAGGAGAAGAAGAAGATCAAGATCATCACCTCGCAGAAGACCTACATGCTCTCCAACGCGAAGGAGTTCGCCGGCGTCGTGATCCCCGTCGGCGACAAGCTCAAGGTCTTCTTGCCCGGGAAGTTCGAGGTGGGCTCCGAGCCCGAGATCAGCATCCTGATCAAGACCGAGCACCCGTTCGAGCTCGGAGGCATAAAGCGTAAGGTCTGCTGAGCAGCGAGGCCCCCTCGCCGCGTTCCAGCTCTTTTTTTACATTCTGACAGAAGCATGAGGAATGATGATCCCGTGAACATCATCATCGTCGGCATGGGCGGCCATGCCCACTCGTGGAAGACGTACATCGACGCGCATCCTGGATGGAAGCTGGTGGGCATCGTCGACACGGACACGGAGAAGCTGGAGCACGTGACGCAGTGGGGCGTGCCGGAGGAGTGCGCGTACCCGTCGATCGAGACGGCTGCCAGGTGGAGCGAGGAGGAGATCGACGCGGCCCTCATCGCCACGCCGATCTACACGCACCACTTGCTCGCAACCGAGGCCATCGAGCAGGGCTGGCACGTGATCGTCGAGAAGAACATGGCATCGACCATCGAGCAGGCCCAGGCGATGGTCAAGCTCGCCCGAGCGCACCCGGAAATCTGTACCTCTATTGGGACTCAATATCGCTATCGCCCCCTCTGGTGGACCATCCGCCAGATGGTGCACGAGGAGCAAGCCATCGGCAAGCTCTCGTTCGTGCAGGCCAAGAGCATGGCCTTCTCCGGCACCATGCGGGCCGGCTGGCGCGCGTGGCTGGATAACATCTACCCCCAGGACATGATGTGCCACCACGTCGACGTGATCCGGTACTCGACGGGGCTCGATTTCGTCAAGGTCCAGGCCCAGGTCTTCAAGCCCGGATGGTCAAAGTGGCTTGGCGCGTCGTCGGTCATCATGAACTTCGTCATGGCGCCGCGCGGGCAGGAAACAAACAGGGACGAGTGGGTCCATGGGCAGTACCACGGCGATTGGCAGGGCACGGGCTTGAAGACGGGCTGGGAGGACTGGTTCGAGTTCTACGGGCCGAAGGGCAGCCTGCGCATCGAGCCCCCGGCCGAGCGCCCGAAGTCCGCGTGGGAGCCGGGGCCGCTCATGCCACTCGCGGGCGAGCCGACCGGCAGCAAGCTCGTGCTCTACCTCGACGACGACAGCGGCGCGAACAAGGAGGCGCGGGTCATCGAGAAGCGGAGCGACGTCCAGCACCACCCGAAGGGGTACATCGACCAGATGTACATGCTGGACGACATGCAGCGCTGCATCGAGGGCGGGGGCAAGCAGCAACCCGGCACGTGCTTCGAGGATGCCTACCGGTCGTTCCTGGTCACCCGGCTCGCCGTCGAGAGCTCCAGGACGGGCAAGACGCTGTGGGCGCCGGTCTACTGGCCCGATCCCGTCCCGGAGCCGTGAGCCCCCGATCCGCTCATTCCCCCGGCTTCTGGAACAGCGCGCACGCCTTGCACACCATCTTCCCCTCGTGGCGCACCATGGTGAGCCGCGTCGTCTGCTCGCCGCACCCGGGGCACGCAACGGCCTCCTTCCCCTCGATGTCCCGCCTCACGACCTTTTTGAACGGCTTCTTCGTGATCCCCTCGTCGATGTCGATGCCCCAAAGCGCCTCCTGGATCGTCTTGGCGGGGATCTTGTCCCCCTTCCCCTGGTTGGCCCAGGCATTCAGCACGGGATCCCTTTTCATATAATCGTTGTCTATGATGAGCCGGAACTGGTCCTCGTGGTTGTTCGCCACCTGGATAGCGAGCTTCCCGACGTCGTAGACGCGGAAGTAGACGTGGAAGCCGCCACGCGCGTGCAGGTACCGGCTCACCGCCTGCAGCCCGTCGGGGACGCAGCGCGTCGTCTCGGACGTGAACATGACGATGTCATCATTCATCGGGTGTAGCTCACTTAGCGCCCGCAGCGCGAGCTTGAAGCCAATGATCAAGCCCGGTGCGTAATGGCCGTGCAGTTTCACAGCGTCGTCGATTATCTCCTTGGGGAACGCTTCGATCAAGCTGTCTATCATGGTCGTCCACGGGGCATCGGTTTCCTTCAAGGGATATCTGGTTGCCGTGCATTAGAGGGTTTGCCCACCATGAACGCGTTCACGTTCGAGGTCATCGGCCACCGGGGATGCGAGGGCCTCGCCCCGGAGAACTCGCTCGCGGCGATGCGGAAGGCCATCGAGCTCGGCATCGACCGGGTCGAGTTCGATGTCGTGGAAGCCAAGGACGGGGAGCTCATCGTCCTGCACGACAAGTTGATCCGGGTCGGGTTGCGGTCGATCCCGGCATGCCAGCTCGGCCGGCAGGCCATCGCCAGGGCCAGGAAAGCTTCGCTCGACGAGGTACCACTCCTCGACGAGGTTCTGGGGGCGTGCAAGGGCAGGATCAAGATCCAGGCCGAGCTCAAGGCGGGCGGCATCGAGGCGCGCGTGGCGTCGGCGCTCGAGCGCGCGGGCTTCCCCGTGGCGGACACGAGCATCTCCAGCTTCGACACCGGCCGCCTCGTCCGTATGCACGACCTCGCCCCGTCTTTGACTCCCGTCCAGCTCGTGTACCTGGCCAGCAAAGGGGTGGACTTGGCCGCTGCCATCGCCGCCATCAAGCGAGCCGGCATCGGGACGCTTTCGATGCCCGCCTCCCGCGTCACCTCCGGGCTGGTTCGGCTCGTCCACGATCACGGGTTGCGCGCCATCGCATGGGGTATCGGGGAGAAGGGGAGGCGCCGCCATGAAATAAATAGCGCGTATCGTTCATTGCTAGACAAGGGAGTCGATGGCTTCACGTGCGCCTATCCAGACGTGTTGGTGGAGATGGTCCGGGCAGCCCGCTCGACTGCATGATCAAAAGCCAAGGGTCGACAGCGCGATGGCAAAGTTCGTGTTTCAAAAGGAGCAGATGCCACATTACTCCCAGGTCATCAACGCGTGTGGCATCACTGCTGCTTTGATGGCCGTCCAGCCAAACATCGACGTGCAGGCCCAGCGGCTGCTCGAGAAGATCGTCTACAAGGCGAGGGTCATGTACGGCGACCTCGACGGCATGCTCGAGCCCGAGAACTCCCGCCACCAGGTCGCCGCGGCGTACCTGCTGCTGAAGTGTGCCTTGTCCCCCGGGGTGCACGAGATCCTCGCGAGCTACGACCCGGAGAATTACGAGTTCGTCCAGGGCATCCTCGAGTACGAGCTCAAGAGCCGAATGGCCGGCAAGTCCGAGAAGTACGGCAAGTCCCTCGACAAGATGGTAAAGGCCTACCTGAAGAAGGGCGAGAAGTGGGACATCGACAAGGTGTTCCTCTACGAGTACACGACCCGCATCAAGACCGACGTGGAGCTCAAGCTGCTCATGGCCCTCTTCGGGTATAAGTTCGTCCGGTTCCCCTACTCCGCCGACGGGACTGGCAGCATCAACTTCGACACGATCGAGCAGGTCATCTCATCGAACGTGATAAAGGACGACCAGCTCAACACCTACGACGAGATATTCGAGTTTATGATCACGTTCATCGAGGTCAACTTCGACAAGAGCGTGACGATCATCAACACGGGTGCCCACTGGGTCACCGCGCAGCAACTGATCCTCCAGGACGAGAAGCGGGTACCGGAACTCTACTACCTCGACCCGACAAGCTCGCCGAAGCCCATCAGGCTGAACGACTGGAAGCGGAACATCTGGTTCTATTTCTTCCAGCCGGACGAGCAGCTCCGCGACCGCATGAAGCCGGTCATAGAGAAGGTCGTCGACGTGAAGTTCTAGCTGCCGCCCGTTCCTTGATCCATGCAGGAAAAAAAAAAAGTGAACCACCATGCCTGCCCGCAAGCGCCGCACGATCTCGCTCGCGACGATCGACCGGATCCTCTTGAAGGCGAACTCGGCACCCGCCGACATCGCGGCTGCGGATGCGCTCGGCGAGGTGCTCGAGCAAGTCGCTGGCGAGATCCTGGAAACGGCGAAAGTCTTGACCAAGTACGCCGGTCGCAAGACGATCAACGACGCGGACATTGCGCTGGCGTATGGCGAATGGAAGAAGAAGGTAACCGAGAAGCGTTCGTGAGTGACGATGCCCGCACCGAAGCGACATCCCGGATCCCCGGTCGTCCGGATCGAGGCCCTCGTAAGAAAGCTATCGTTCCCCCGGTACGTGGGTACCGCGAACGAGGCCCGTGCCAGGCAGATCATCAAGGAGGAATGCACGGCACTCGGCCTCGGCTATGAACCAGACCCCTTCAAGACCTCGGACTTCTTCATGAAGTACATCAACACCGTCCCCTACTTCATCGTGGGCTTGTACGTGCTCGTCTTCACGGTACTGGCCATAGTCGTGGCAGGCCCGGCCCTGGTGCTGGTGCTGGGCGCGGCCCTGCTCGTGCTCTCCTTCTCGATAGAGGCGATCCTGCACGCCGTGAAGTACCCTGCCATGTACTGCCGATTCGCTCGCGTCGTGGACACGGAGAACATCGTGATCGAGAAGAAGGCGGCCGGCAGCGGCCTCCCGTCCCACAGCATCTTCTTCCTCGCGCACTCGGACAGCAAGACCGAGAAGCCGGACCCGCAGCGCTGGTTCGTGCTCGAGTACCTGGCCATCAGCTTCGGTTCCTGGGCACTGGCCGCGCATGCCATCGTGTACGGGGTGCTCGGCCTGCTGGCCGGCGGGGTAATCCCACACGCGCCGGGTTGGTTCTTCTACGGCATCGCCATAGCGGTCGTCGATATGCTCCGGATCTCGACCGCCTATTACGAGGGCGACTCACCGGGCGCGAGTGATGATGCCATCGGCGTGGCGATCGTGCTCGAGCTCATGAACCGGCTCTCGTCCGAATCGTTCCAGCACGTGAACGTGACTGGCGTCATCACGGGGGCGGAGGAGGTCGGCGAGGCCGGGGCGTACCAGTTCATCATGAAGCGCGCGGGGAAGCTCGACAAGCGGGCATGCCACTTCATCGCCATCGACGGGATGTGCAAGAGCCGCGTCCGCTACTTCACGTCGTTCGGGTACACGTTCAAGAAGTTCTCGCCGCTCGTCCGGCGCGCCCTGGAGAATCTCGTCGCGAAGGGAGACGACAGCACAACGGGGATCTCCTTCTCGCGGAGTTGGATGCCGCCTCCCGTCAACACGGATCATTCCGCGGTCTTCAAGCTCGGTTATGAAGCGTTCCTTTTGGAGTCAAACGTCGGAGTGACCCACACGGCGAAGGACACGCCGGACGTCATCGACTACGGGTTTGCAGCGCGATTTGTCGAGTTCCTCGCCTCACTGGTCAAGGAGATCGATGCCCTCGCTGGGAAAGGCGCTCCAAGCCGTCCACCGCCCAAACAGGACATGAGCACATGATCGTCCTAGAGTCCGTGCGCTTGCGGGAGGTTCCCGCGTCAGAAGGATTCCCGTTCAGCGTCCCCGCGATCAAACAGCTCGGCGAGCTGCGCTTCGAGGCGCCGGTCACCGTGTTCATCGGGGAGAACGGGACGGGGAAGTCGACGCTGCTCGAGGGCATCGCGGCCGCCGTGCACGCGATCACGATCGGCGGCGACAGCGTCGACCGCGACGAGACCCTCGCCCACGCCCGCAAGCTCGCGTCCCGCATGGTCCTGGCCTGGGCGGTAAAGACCCATCGAGGATTCTTCCTCCGCGCGGAGGACTTCTTCAACTTCTCGAAGGAGCTCGCAAAGTCACGCAAGCAGATGGAAGCGGAGATCGAGCGAGTGAAAGTGGAGTACAAGGATCACTCCCCGCTCGCCCAGGGCCTTGCGAAGGCGCCATTCGCGAAGTCCATCAGCGAGATGGACGCACGGTACGGCAAGGATCCGGACGCTAGGTCCCACGGGGAGAGCTTCTTGCAGCTCTTCAAGGCGCGGTTCGTTCCCAACGGTCTCTACATCCTCGACGAGCCTGAGGCCCCTCTGTCGCCCGTGCGCCAGCTAGCACTGATCGCGATGATGAAGGACATGGTGGATCAAGGTTGCCAGTTCCTCGTCTCCACGCACTCTCCCATCTTGATGGCATACCCGGGCGCGAACATCTTGAGTCTGGACGACGTCCCTATGAAGAGGGTCGCGTTCGACGACGTCGAGCACGTGAGGATAATGCGAATGTTCTTGAACGACCCCGACAACTTCTTGAGCCGCTTGTGAGGGCACGACGAGGGCGCGCGTCAAGCCAACGTGTAAGCCTCGCCAATCCGGGCGACCTTCCCCGCGTCGAGCAGGTACTGCACGTGCAGGTCGACCATAATCGCCTCCGCGTGACGGAGGTAGTCGCCGAACTTGTCGTAGTTGCGGTACACGATGTTCCGCCCGTATAAATCGCGGGCGAGCAGCGGCGACCTCTCGCGTAGCATTGTCAGCACCTTGTCGTTCCGCTCCTCGATCTTTCCGAGGAAATAATCGAGCCCGTCCTTGATCGCCTTGCCTTCCTTGATGCCCTCGTGGCTCGGTACGGCGATGTCGATATTGAGGGACTGGATCTTGCGTATCGACTGAACGAAGTCCTCGAGGCTGGAATCGAGGCAGCCATACCAAGGGCCGAACTTCGACAGGTCGATGTCGCTCAAGAACGCGATCTTGCGGCCGGGCTCGTAGTAGCAGCAGTGCCCGGCGGAATGGCCCGGCGTGTGGATCACCTGCAAGGCGGCGTCGCCGTCTTGGAACGGCCCCGGTATCAGCGGTTGGACGCCTTGCAAGGGCTCCACGCCGATGGATTCCATGAACGCGGTGAATTGCTGCTCGATCTCATTCCCCAAAACCCCGTAATTGCGCATAAAGGCCACCGGATCGGACAGAGGGGGGATGTCGGCCGGGTGGCAATAGATCCTGGCGCTCCTGATCGTTTTCGAGCTCACCGTGTGGTCCTCGTGCCAATGGGAAAGGATGATGCTGGTGACATTGAATTCCTTCCGGATCTTCCTCGCGATCCTGGCACCGACCCCGCAGTCTATCATGAGTGCCGCGTTGTTGTCCTTGCTTGTCTTGACCAGCAACGCGTTGGAATACGGGTACCTCGCCCCGTTATCTCCCGGGACGTGAAAGACCTCTGGCCAGGAGCCATCGATGACCTTCCAGTGCTCGCTCATCGTTCCGCACGACCGTCACAAGAAACAGCTGCCCATCGAGGCGCCGTCCATGTCGAGGATGTAGGCATCGGTTGAATGCTTTTCCACGAGCAATCTCCTGGCGCGGAGCATCTCTTGGTCGTCGATCGGCCGGGCGGCGAGTGTCGCGTGGAATTCGCGCTCCAGGCCGGTTTTCAAGGCAGCTTTCAACCGTTCCATGGTGATTTCCGGCACGTGTTCCCTTATCGTCGTGTAGTTCTCGGAGAACGCCGCGATCGTGGCTGGATCCGACGTCTTCCCCGCCACGCGGAGCATGGTCGCGAGGTCGTAGTCGATCGTGATGGTGGAATGCATGAAGGTGATGTTGGCGGTCGTGAGCATGGCCTGGCCGGCGATCTTGCGCCCGTGCAGCGTGATGTCCGAGTTCGCTTGGTACTCGACCGGCAAGCCGACCTGCCTCAACGCGGCGACGATGGGAAGCGACAGGGCAGCGTAGCGCCCGCCGAGCTTGGCGGGGAAGTCGGGTTCGTTCACGCAGATGATCGAAATACCGAGCTGCGAGTCGTCACGGGGGACACCCATGATGATCGCGCCACCGCCCGTGATGCGCCTGCCTAGCTGGAGTCCGCTCGACTTGATGAACGGCAAGTCGACCTCACGGATGTCCTGGTTGCAGCCAACCACGACCGAGGGCGGTGCGAACTGGTAGAACCTGACCGTGTTCGGCCGTCCCTTCCCCCCATCCGTCATTCCATCGAGCAAGGCCTCGTCGATGGCGAGCCCGAGTTGGACGGGGTATGCCCCGTCTTCGATCAAGCGCCAACGTCCCGCCGGGAACGTGAACGATCCATGGCCTCCCATCAGCGCCTCGCCTCGCTTGAGTGCTTCCTCACGAGCGAGCAGCAGTCGCCGTGGAAGGCGGGCTCGAGCCCGATCTGCCGGGCGCGTTCGACGGTCTCGTCCAGGGGGTAAGCGATCCCGTTCACGCCGCACTCGACCGCGAATCGCTCGACGCGCGTCCTGAAGTCCCCGTGCGGCCTCGCGCAGCCGAGCTGCACCGGGACGGTGGGGTTGAGGACCCGCGCTGCAAGGATGACCTTCTCGACGATGTCGATGTCCGGCACGACGCCTGCCATTGGCGTGCCAGGCAACGCCATCAAGATGACGAGGACGAGCACGTCCGGTTCCAGCGCGCCGAGTGCCACCAGTGCATCGATCTCCCCCTTGACCTGCCCCCAGTCGAGCCCGATGATCACGTGCGGCATGACAGGGAGGCCCGCGTCCTTGCAAGTGGCGACCATGCGTCCGAAGTCAGCGGGGGTCTTGTCCAGGTGGCAGACCGACCTGACGGTCTCGGCCGACCCCGGGACGTCGAACATGATCCCGTCGACGCCCGCTCCTCCCAGGACGCGGATCTCCTCGTCGTCCATGAAGCCCGAGTGGACGACGATGTCGACGCCGTGGCGCTCCTTGGCACGCCTCAACGCGTCGACGTGTGGGAGGATCGGCACCTTGCCGTCCCTTCCCGCGCCCCCGCTCACGAGGACGCCCCTCGCGCCGCTGGCTATCGCGTCCTTGAGCACGTCCTCGAAGTCCTCCGGGCCGGCAGGCCGCATGGCCCGCAGTAGGTGCCCCCTGCAGTGGTCGCACTGCAGCGCGCACGAGGCTCCCGTGACCGAGATGCTCTCGAACGCCCCCGGGGCCGGTGCGAACGAGTCGGTCTCGTACGGGACGCCCGTGAAGCCCGGCGCGTGGCAATGGAGCACGCGTCCGAAGCGGCCGACCCTGGCCAGGAAGGCTTGCTGCTTCGCATCGGCCGTTTGTCGCGCGGTCAGGCCGGTGACGATTCGCGGGTCTCGCCTGAGGAGCTCGATGTCGGTACCAGCCATCGGTCGGGTCACCGGGAATCGTCGAGCAAGAAGTCATCTGCCCGGTCGAGGGGCCGGATCCACGAGGAATCGTCGTAGTCGAGCAGTTGCCGCTTGATCAGGGCCAGGTCGCGGGCATCCGGCGGGAAGGGATAGTTGCGCAGCTCGCCCTTCGCCGCCTGGAACGGCGTGCAGTTCGAGTACGGCCGGTTGCACGTGATGAACCCGTTCCCGTCCTTGCAGCCTTGCGTGAGGAACGCGATGCCATCCGCGACGAGCTCGTCGAGCCGCGACTGCTGCATGCCGAAGTCGACGAGTTGGCCCCGATCGTTGAACGACATGCCGTCCATCGGACCGGCGCCCCGGTGGATGGCCTCCCTGGCGAGCTGCATGCGCCGGTACCTGCCTATCCCAGGCTGCGGGTCGTGCTCCATCGACGACCCCGGCTCGGGGAAGAACGAGAACAAGTGCGTGTCCGAGCCGAGCTCGTGCACCCACTGCATGACCGCGACGGCCTCTTGCTCGGTCTCCCCGATGCCGATCATGAGGTGGGCGCCCGCGTTCTCAGGGCCGAACACGCCGATGGCCTCGCGCAGGGCCCCCCAGTACCGGTTCCACGAGTGGGGCCCGCGCACGCCGCTCCCCCGCAAAGCGTCGAACAGCGGCTCCGTCGCGGCGTCGATGGCGATGTCGACCTTGTCCACGCCCGTGGCATGCAATTCTTTTAGCCAGGCCTCGTCGACGACCGTGGGCGCGATCAGGACGGACAACGCCTTCCCCGCGGGGGCCATCTTGCGAACGACCTCGATCGTGTCGCCCTTCGCGCGGGGGTGGGTCACCATGGAGATGCACACGCGATTGATCCCCGCCGCGTCGGCCGATTGCAGTGCCTCGACGAACATCGAAGTCGGGTAGACCGGCCAGCGGACGCGAATGAAGCTCTTCCCTTGTTGCGTGCCGTCGGCCTTCCGCTCCCGCCCCAGGCCGCAGAACGCGCAGTTCGCCCTGCAGCCGTCAGCGTAGGTCAGCAGCAAGTTGAGGCAATGCAGCTTGGCGTCCCGGTAGAACGTGCCCTTCTCGAACCCGAGCGCCAGTGCCCCGGCGGTGCTCGTCTGCAGGTAGTCGGGGCTCTCCACTCGCTGGTCACGTTCTGGATCCATTACCTTGTTCCGGCCCCCGGCGTGATTTAAGCATTCGCCATAGCTCGGCAGCCGAGTCACTCGGCGGGATCGGGCCGCCTTGGAATGAACGAAAAAAGGAGGGGGAAATAGACGTGGAGGATCGAATGAGCCCGTCAATCGACCGAAAGGGCGAGCACTTCCTCGAACTTCTTCTTGTAATTCGCTGCCAAGTCGATCTCGCCGTTCTTCTCCGCGATCACGGCCATCTCTTGCAACCAGGCAAGGGCGTTCGTGTAATCCTTCGAGCCGATCGCGGCTTTTACCTGGGCCATGCGATCCTTGAGCACTTGCTTGTAGCCTGGCGCCGGTGCAGCCGCCGAGGTGCCCGCAAGCGGTGAAACGGGCGACGAGGCGGTGGCGGGCGCTGGATGCGAAGGTGGAGGCAGTTGCACGGTGATCTGGTTCTTGCAGCTCCAACACTGCTCGTGCCGCTGGGCAAGGGTCGAGGCGCACCGCAAGCAGTACTTCACGGCGCAGTGCGGGCAGTGGTAGGCCGTGCCCTGCAGTTTGTTCTCGCAGACGATGCACTTTTCCTCCACCACGGCGACCTTTACCTCCTTCTCGGTGGCCTCGTCGATCTTCCTCGGTACGTGCTCTTCGACCAGCGCCGGTACCAGCTTCTTGACCTTCTGAACCGCCTTTGGAGCGGGTTGCACCTTTGGAACAGCCGGGAGGCCAGCGTGGGACGCCCCCACCGGCTTCTCCTGCTGGCTCGGTAACGCCATGCCTGCGGTCTGAGCTGCCTTCATCGGCACCTCCTGGTACGAAGGTGCTGCCTTGCCCGCGCCCTTAGTCTTGACCGGCGCCTTCTTCTTCGCCACCTTGATGGTATAGGTGTCCATCGAGCGCTCACCCCTTCTCGCCACGACGAACGCCAGCGCGATGCCGCCGATGATGAACAGCAACGACAAGCCGAGTATGTACGTGGGCCGTTCCTCAGAGGGCGGGCTCCAGTTCACCTCGTAGATGAGCAACTGGTCGCTCAACGCGCCCTGGTCGTCGACCGCCCGAATGTGCACGTAGATCGTGCCTCGATAGAGCGACCCGTTGTTGAGATACCGATAGCAGAGGGCAGCGTACGGTTCAGCAACGCGCGATATGCCGAGCAGATCGTTTGCCAATGGCTTGGTGCCGATCATGACCTCGTACGTCTGGAAGCCACCGTCCCAGTCGAAGGCCGGGGACCAGCGAACGATGGGGATGGAAAACTCGCCGACGGTCATGTCCAGCCATGGGTTCGTGCATGTGCCGGGCTTCGAGTTCTCGATCTGGATCATGGTCGAATTCACGGGCAAGCTACCGTCCTCCCCGTCGGAGACAACGGCGCTCACGATGACGGCGTCCCCCACGTGGTAGTAGAGCCTGTCCGGGTCGTAGATGGAGGGGCCCGTGTATGCCCACGTGTAATTGAAGCCCATCGTTGCGACGTACCAGTCGCAAGTGCTTTGCATCGGATCGCCATCAGCATCGAATGCAGTGACTTGGGCATAGAAGGTTTCATTTTGCAGGAAGTTGGTGCCATTCTTTACTACCGTGACTTCAACAACGATCGGAGCGGAGTTCAATACGGGGATTGCGGCCGTGGTGTTCGCCGCGCTCATGGCCCCGTGGGAGTCCATGGCGAATACGCGGCAAGACACCATGTCGTGCTTGTTGAAGAAGGTGCCGTTGAGCAATATCGGGCTGCCGAAGGCGCTGGTGCCAGACAGCACCACCGACCCGTTCACCAGCCACTCGTAGTACCAGTGCTCCTCGTCGAGCGAGTTGGTGTCGTTGAAACCCCCCGGGACGGCCATTATCGTGTCGGGCTCCCTCGCGCTCGTCGCGTTCAACACGAGGCTGTCGAACGTCGGGGGGCTGTTCAAGATCTCGAGGATCTCTTCAAGCATCGCCGAGAAATCGATACCGTCGTATGCCACGATCTGGATCCGATATGCCCCCGGGGCCAACTCGTGGCTGCTGTTCACCGTGAAGGAACAAGTCGTGCCCGTGAATTGCCAGCCGAACAAATCGATGCCCGTGAGGTTCGACACGATCTTGAATCGGTACTCTGGTACCTGGCCGTCCGGATCGCTCGCTGCATCCCACGTTATCGTCGGGAACGGGTTCAAGTCCAGGTCGGGCGAAACGTGGTCTCCTGGCCCCCACGAAGGTGGAGCGTTCGTCGTGATCAAGGGGCCCTGGAACGTCGTGGAGTTGGACATCCCATCCGTGGCCACGATCAGGACGTCGTAAGTCTGGTAGAGCACGAGGGCGCTTAGAACCTGATACGATGGCGAGGCCGTGGGCTGCCAGTCGACGATCACTTGTGTGGGGTTCGATCCATTCACGATGCGGATGTAGAAGTTGAGCGGATCCCCGTCGACATCCGAGTGCCCCGTCCACGTTATGAGCGGGGTGAGGTCGGTCGTCTGCGTCGGGCTCATCGAGCTCGGGGGCGAAGGGGCAGTGTTCCCGATCGTCCTCGTGGGGCTCGGCTGGGGCGACCCGTAGGCCGTGCCGTCGAAGGGCTCCACGGTGAAGTACCACTGCTGGCCCTTGGCCGTGGCGCTGGCGGGGAGCGTGGTCAAGTCG
>JAFGBX010000355.1 GCA_016932935.1 Promethearchaeota archaeon
GCTGGATCCCGGCGCGCACTCGACGACGAGCAGGATCGGCTCGTGGCCGATGTCGATGGGAACCGCGGAGGCGGTAACTGGAACCGGGTCGAAACTCGCCGACGCGAGGTCGTGCAACGCGGCGGTCGAGACGCTCGTGGTGAACTGGATGGAGGCCTGGACGCGCCCGGGATGGCGCGGGTTCCACGCCACGATCACCCACCGCTCCAGCCCGCCGTGCAGCAGCTGGTCTTTTGCCACGATGCCGGTGATGGTGGCCGGGATCGGAACCGGCATCATGTCGACGTGTCCATTTCCGAGGAAATTATTCGTCCAGTTCCACGCGTGTGCCGCTGGCTTCCACGTGCCGTCGTTGTAGATGATCCCCATGTGCCCGAAGTCCGACGTGAACGCGCCGGGCGGGCTGTCGTCCCTGTACTCGTACCAGATCAGCCCGTCGACCCGCCAGGTCGTGGCGATCGTGGCTTGCTTTATCACCATCGTGGCGAGCTCGCGCTGGGGATCCACGAGGAAACCCCCCATGCCGTCTTCCGGGTCGTCCGTCTCGCCCCCGATCTCCGTGATCCAGTGGCGGGCACCTTGCCGGGTCGTCCAGTTGTACCGCGAGAGGATCTCGTCGTACCTGGACAAGCTAAGTGCGAGATCCTCGGGAACGCCGTTGTACGGGTGGAAGGCGATGCCCACGAACAGGTCCTTCGCGGTGGCATATCCCGGCACGTTCGCCGGGGTGGCCGTGAGGTTCCTCATGAGAGCATCGAGGAACTCGAACTCGTCGGTGCCCCCGAGGCCGCCAACGAGCACGTCGAGCGAGTCGTTCACGAGCTTTATCGTGCGCGCGGCGGTGATGAGCACGAGGAAAAAATCCTCCCACGTGCCTTTGCTTTTACCATATTGATTGTTCGGCTCGTTCCAGACCTCCCAGAGCTGCATACGGCCTTGATACTCGGTCACTGCCGCGTGGACGAACTGCTGCCAGCGCGAGATGTTCGCCGGCGGGATGTACCAGCCATTTGGATCGAGCCAGGCTACCCCGTAGTCCAGGATGGGCAAGAACGCGATGTTGAGCGAGGTCATGTTCTCGATGAACTGCTGGTAGTAGTCGTTCGGATCCGTGAGGCGGGTGAAGTTGTCCCCCGGGGTCGGCTGGAAGTAGCTCCACGGGAAGTCCTTGCGGTTCCACGACATGCCCGTCCTGGCGATGGCCGATTGCGCGATTACCGTGTTGTTCTCGAGCTCGCCGTGGCAGACGCCGAACGGCGACCCGATCGGGACTTGCCGTGGCACGATGAAGGTCGAACCGCTCGCTTCCGAGGTGATCGCCGAAAAACTCTGCAACATTGCCATCGAGACCGCTATCGCGAGGAGCGCGGTTCCAAGGTTCATCTTTTTCCGCGAATCGACCATTTCCCATGCATCTCCTTGATGTCTCTCGCCAGGTGAACGATGTCGAGGGCTATCACCTGGGCGAGGAAAATGGCACCCATACCAAGGGCGACCGCCGATATGATCCAGGCCTCATCATCACCGAATTGCCAGCTGAAGATCATGGAGGTACCTTCGAGCAAGAAAACGACGGCGATCACTGCAATCAAGATGCCAGAGAAAAATACCCTGCCGAACGCTCGTCCTGGTGCGGTATGATACCCTTCGCCTACCGATAACCTGGCGAGCGCGTTACCGAGCGCGGGCAGGCACGAGATCACCGACCCGCACGTAAGCAACAGGAACATCCACGACTTGTAGAATGCAGCGGCCTCGTCCGGGCGGGCAAGTGCCAGTGGCACGACCAACATGGCATCGAAGACCAAGGCGAGCGCCAGACTGATATGACTCCCAGGTATCAAGCCAAGGGAGTACCTCTTCAGATCGATGCCCTTTTTATCGAGCAGCCAAGAGATACCGTGGCATGCGAGCAGGCATCCAGTGGACAAGATGCTCACGAACACCAGTGGAAACCAGTATCCCGCAGCATACCGATGCCTCTGGAAGTTCATGGAGAAGAGTAATACCGGTACGATGCTCAGTATGGTTCCGGCCCACCCGGCGAGACGCGTCGACACGTCAACTATCTTGGGGGTGGGTGGTTCGCTCTTCGGGCACTCGATCGACGTGTTCCCCGCTCTCATCGATGTCCTCGACAGCAAGCGGTAGAAACGGTAGATGCCCAGTGCGAGCCAGGTTATTATCAAAGGGAACAAGTACATCGTCCAGCCGCAATACGTGGCGAGGAACAGCCCGAGCCCACCAAGCCCGGTTCCAGCCCCTATCGCGATCGAGTGATGCATTGCGATGCCTCTGACGCCGTTATCCGAGCCCGGTGACGAGAACACGACGGCGTGAACGCCGAGGCATATCGCGACGCCGATGATCGCCGATTGGATCCACCCGCCCGTGAGGGTGACGAGGGTATCCCCCATCCAGAAGAAAAGCGTGCTGGGCATGATCGTGGCCGGCCATGCGAGGAGCACGCTCGACTGCAAGAGTGCCCCGATGGAGAGGCACCACGCGTCGCCGTTCGCCGTGAACCGCGAGTCGCGCCACTTGAACCAGACCAGGGTCACGACGATGGGGAGCAGCACCCAGCAGACGACGATGCCGACGTAATCCGAGACGCCAGGGCTCTTCAACGAGCGCTGCATCGTGAGCGCTTGGGGGATGAGGATCCCGATGGCGGCGGCGAGCTGCGCGCCCGCCAGGCGCGGTGACCGGGTTGGATTGTTGCTCGATGCATCCATGATCGCGATGTGGGCGCTCGATCCTCAAATAGCATGATGATGGAATTGCGGAAAAACATAAGTGCAACGTGTGCCCCACGATACAAGGACACCTAACAAGGAATCCAAGGTTGGAGCACATGGTCACGTGGAAAGAACTCGGGCTTTCGGATCACAAGAAGATGCTGCAAGACGCGCTGAAAGGTGGGTACGCGGTTCCAGGCTACAACTTCAACAACATGGAGCAACTCCAAGCTATCTTGACGGGCTGCGTTAAATCCCAGAGTCCCGTCATCCTTCAAGTCTCGAAGGGCGCGAGGGAATACGCGAACGGCACGCTCTTGCGGTACATGGCTGAGGGCGGTGTCAAGCTCGCGAACGAGCTCGCGGCATCGCTCGGGCTCAAGCCCGTCCCCATCTCGCTGCACCTCGACCACGGCGAGGACCTCGCGATCTGCAAGGCTTGCATCGACAACGGCTTCAGCTCGGTAATGATCGACCGGTCGCACGACCCGATGGACAAGAACATCGAGGAGACCAAGAAGGTCGTCGACTACGCGCACCAGTATGGCGTGCAAGTCGAGGGCGAGCTCGGCATCCTCGCCGGCAAGGAGGACGACGTAGAGGCCGAGAAGACGACCTACACGCGTCCGGAGGACGTCGAGCGGTTCGCGAGAGGCACGGGCGTCGACTCGCTCGCCATCGCCATCGGCACGAGCCACGGCGCGTACAAGTTCAAGCCGGGCCAGAAGGCCGAGCTACGCCTCGACATCCTCCAGGAGGTTCGCAAGCGCCTCCCGGAACTGCCCATCGTGCTGCACGGCGCGTCGTCCGTGCTCACGCAGTACGTCGACATGATCAACAAGTACGGGGGGAAGATGGAGAACGCGATCGGCGTTCCCGAGGACCAGCTGCGCAAGGCCGCTTCGATGGGCGTCAGCAAGATCAACATCGATTCCGACGGCCGCCTCGTGGTCACGGCCATCATCCGAAAGACCTTCGCCGAGAAGCCGGCCGAGTTCGACCCGCGGAAGTACCTCGGCCCAGCGCGCGAGGAGCTCGTCAAGATGATCATGGACAAGAACAAGGCCGTGCTGGGCTCCGAGGGAAGGGCTTGAGGCTCGCGTGTATTGCATAATCTACCTCTTTTCAAGCAAGAACATTTTATAGGCATGGTTTGCTGAGGTCGAACAAGGATGCCTCCACACGTGGTCGCCACATGAAAACCGTCCTCCTCGTCGCCGGGCGCGGCTCGCGCCTGTTCCCCTTCGACCACGGCAGGTCC
>JAFGBX010000356.1 GCA_016932935.1 Promethearchaeota archaeon
CCTCGACTCGCGCACGTCGAGCAGGTGGTCTATCTTCGGGATGATGCCCGCCGGGTCCAGCGACACCGGCTCGATCATGGCGAACTGGAAGAACTCGTCGAGGAACTCGTCGAGCTCCTTCGCACCCACCTCGCTCTGCTCCTTCTCCTTCTTACTCTTCTTCCGGAGCTCGATGATCCTGTTCTTCACGAGGGATTTGGTTTCCTCCCGCATCTCCTTGAACTTGATGAGGGCGCCTTCGAGCTGGCGGGAGTAGGTGAAGAGCTGGATCTTTTGTCCATAGAAGATCGACAAGAAGATGAAGGCATAGAACACGAGGTTGAGGATGATCTGCCAGGGTTCTGTTTGTCCTTGTAGAATCATGGGGGTGTCCCTTCAAGTCGTGCCCTTCCGGAGGGCGCGGTCGCGCCAACGCGCGTCGCCTCGGGTGAGACCACGGCTTGCGCGGTGCCTATTCTACGATGTAAGATAGGCTTTATTTGATTTTGCGGGTTTTTGAACATGTGCTGAACTTGACTGCCGCCCCGGAACCGGTCGAGGCCTGATGAAGGATGGATGCGACGTTGCTGGCTGTGCTCCTCGTGCTCGAGGTGCTCGCAACCTTAATCTTCTATCTCTGCGTCCTCGTTTTAATGGCATGGCATCACATCCGCGTCAAGCAAGGTGCCTCAAAGTTGCTCCTCGTCCATGGCATCATCGAGGCGTTCTTCGCGGTCTTTTGCATATTTGCCTTCATCGAGAGCCTCCGTTCCCTCCTGCTCCTTTTCTTCGCCATCGACGCCCTCCTCGCCGCGTGGATCGTCTTCGACTCGCTCTACGGCCGGTTCTTCTACGACGGGGCGGACTACCAAGGGGTCGTCACCAGGCCCTTCGCGTTTTTCTTGCTCTTGTGGATCGCGAGCCATTTCGTGATCGGTTATTACGACCTGTCCGGGAACCCCGACTTGCGGTATGTGATCCCTGGCATGACGTTCCTCGGCGTGCTGCTGATCGAGTTCATCTTTTACCGCGGCCTGATCCAGTTCAAGCGGATGCGTGAACACGCGGACATTGAGGTGGAGAATGTGGAGAAGGGCGACAGGTGGAAGGTTCTACTCGTCTCGAAGCAATACAAGTTGCTCCAGACCCAGTTTCCGGCCCACGCCTTGGCCCTCCTCGCGTTTGCTTTCGGCTTGGTGGACGCCGTGATCGAGGGCCTGGGGTTGCTGGCCACCATCCTATTTTCTGCGGGCATGACGCTCTTCACGATCGGGAAGGGCTGCCAGCTGCTGGGCTTCTTTTATCCGGTTCCGGGCATTGGAAGGCCCTTCGAGGCGCTGGAGGGTGGCTGAGCGTACCATGCATCCTAGCGATTGTCCCAGGTCATTCCCACGTGGACGTGCAATGCAAATCTTTTTAATCGGCACAAGGTTTATGGCTTTGGCAAATCGACGCGCCGAGAACCCGCGTTCACGGGCGTTATAGTCCCGACGCATTCAATTCCAGCGCGAGTGGTCAACCCATGGGAATCAAGAGAATAATCGTCTCGACATTTATGAAGGAGGGAATTGTCGACTTCGTTAGGGTACTCAAGGACGAGTTCCATGTTGATGTCTTGTCATCCGGGGGCACGGCAAAGATTTTGCGATCCGCTGGTATCGACGTGCAAGACGTGTCCGCTTACACGGGCGCTCCCGAGCTGTTCGGGGGCCGGATCAAAACGATCCACCCCCGCATCGAGGGGGGCTTGCTGTTCCGGCGCGATAACCCGCAAGACGTCGAGGAAGCGAGGGCGAATGCCATCGAGAGCATCGACATGGTCGTGTCCAACTTGTACCCGTTCCAGGAGGTCATCAAGAAACCCGGCACGAGCCTCGACGAGGCGGTCGAGATGATCGATGTCGGCGGGCCGACCATGATCCGCTCCGCTGCGAAGAACTACGCGCACGTGACCGTGGTTACCCGTCCAGAACAGCACGCGCAAGTCTTGAAGGAGATGCGGGAACACGGCGGCGACACGACGCTGGAGACCCGCATGAAGCTGGCGATAGCCGTGTTCAAGACCATGGCCGAGTACGACGCATCGATCTTCAAGTACCTGGAGAAACACGCCCCGGCCGCGATCTCGCCGGAGAAATTTCCCGACGTGCTCATCAAGGTGTACGAAAAGGTGCACATGTGCCGGTACGGCGAGAACTGGGACCAGGCAGCAGCGTTCTACACGGACGTCGACTCGCACATCGGCATCGGGAACCTGGGCAAGCTCTGGGGGAAGGAGATCTCGTTCAACAACTACCTCGACATCGACGCGTGCTTCCAGACCCTCCTCGACCTGGTCGACCACGAGCATGCCTGCGTCATCTTCAAGCACACGAACCCGAACGGCGTCGCGGTGGACTCGCGATCCCAGCTCGAGGCGTGCAAGAGGGCATTCAGCTGCGACCCGCTCTCCGCCTTCGGGGGGATATGGGGGTTCAACAAGCCGGTCGAGCCGGAGGTCGCCAGGTACCTGATCGAGGAGAAGAACATCTTCATCGAGGTGCTCATCGCCCCGCGGATTCCCGAGGAGTCGCGGCGCGTCATGGCGAGGAAGGAGAACATGCGGGTCCTGGAGTTCAGCGACTTGCTCACCAGACGGGACGAGCTATACAAGAACCTGGACATGCGCGGTATTCTCGGGGGGATGCTCGTCCAGGACTACGATTGGGGTTCGATCGTCAAGGAATGGGACGTCGTGACCAAGCGCCCCGTCCCCGAGGATGAACGCGAGACGCTCGTGTTCGCGATGAAGATCGCGAAGTGGGCGAAGTCGAACTCCGCGGTGTTCGCCCGGAAAACGCCAACGGGCATGTACACCATCGGGATCGGCACCGGCCAGCAGTCGCGCGTGCACGTCGTGAAGCTCGCGCACGCCAAGGCCCTCGAATTCGGCCACGACACCAGGGGGAGCGTGATGGCAACGGACTCGTTCTTCCCCTTCCCGGACGGCCTCGAGGCCGCCGTCGCGGCGGGGGCCGTCGCCGTGCTCTGCCCGGGCGGGTCGATCCGCGACAAGGACGTCGTCAGCAAGGCCGACGAGCTGAACGCGTCGCTCGTGTTCACCAAGAAGCGCGTGTTCCGGCACTAATCACCCGCGTTCGTGCGATGCAAGCTCCTTGCTCCAAGGGACTAGTGGTCGTACTATAACACTTTTTATCACCGCGCCCCTTCATACAGCGAGCCATTCGATAAACCATTTAAGTTAGAGTAGACTTTTCCACGCATTCTAATCACCACAAGACACTGGTACGGGAATCTGCATGAGCCGACTCCGGAATAAACCGGCGATGCTCGCGGGCATCGCGCTGGTAGCCTTGTTCTTGACGAGCCAACTGCTTTCCACGGGCCTCTTCAGTGTGGATCCAATTTCGAGGGAGGGCCGAGGCGCGACCTTCCCCGGGACGATCTCCAGCAGCGCGGCTAACGAGGTCGTGCAACTGGCAGGAGCGGATCAGGTCGTGCGGTACGTCGCCCGGAACGCGAGCGCGGTGAGCGTCCCGAACACCGCAGCATCAAACAACGTCACCCTCCCAGCCACGACGGCGCCGGCCTCGGTTCTCGACTCGACGAACATGTCGCTGAAGCTCGGCACGGCCACCTATAACTCGACACACGTCATCGAAGACGATTCCGGCTTCGATTTCCCGATTACGCGGTCTCCAGCAACGGGGTGGTACAACACCTCGGCTGCACGAATGCCTTTCGCTTTGAAGAATGGCACGAGTGTCACGAGCCCTTTGAAGCTGAATAAGGACAACGATGCGGTCTGGTGGATCATCAACTCGGGGAATAAATTCGTGCAATTCGACCTCGAGTACAATTTCACATCCACCACGGTCGATTACAACAACGTCACGAGGATCGACCTCTGGCTGAAGATGAAGTTCAACCAATCCGTCTTGATGGACGTCTACGTCTACGACCATCGGAACAACCAGGGGTGGGTCAAGGCGACCGACGAACAGGTGCTCTACCAAGGCGGGGTGACCGAGCCGGAGATTAACGTCACGGTGAAGTTGGAGGACACGCATTCTCAATCGATGCGCTACCCCAACCGGTGCCTCAACGTGAGCTTCAGGTTCTTCTGCGGCGAGCACTTCAAGGCATCGTTCGACACGGCCAAACTAAGGCTGCAGCATTCGCGCGAGATCCCCGTGAACGGGAACAACTGGGTCGGGCTGTCATTCGACCTGCGTGGAACCGCCCGGGTTCACGGGTTCTCGATGTACCTCCGTTCGCTGGCGGTCGCGTCCACGGAGCTGCTATCACTGCAAGTCTACAAGTCAACCAACTCCAGCATCACCCAACTAGGAATCTGGGCAAACGGCGCGGGCACATTCTACCAAGAGCCCGACATAGCACAGCCGGTGGCCGGAACGTACGTCCAGTTGAACCACACGGGGGACGGGGTGAACTGGTTCAACTTCACGTCCCCTGTTTTGATGGCAACGGGGCACTACTTCGTTGTACTGAGCAGCAACGTCGCCGCCGGGACGCGCTTCCGCCTCGCCGTGCTCCCCCACAACGGCCCGATTACCATGAGGGATCCCGACCTGAAAGACGACCACACGGTCGCCGTCTCGGCGAACAGCGGTTCGACCTGGGCCGAAGCGGTCGTCCCGGTCTCGCTGTACGAGCTCGACGCGGCGCCGTTCGCCGTCGGCCTGCGGCGCGGGCTCGTCCCGTCCGAGATCGACCTGAAGATCAACGCGACTAAAGTCGCGGACTGGAAGATGTCGAACAGCACGGCCTACTCGTCCACGAACTACGAGTGGGGGCGCGGCGACTGGTCGCAAGTGAACGTGAACGCGCGGACGACGACGTCCACCTTCGAGCTTCCTATCACGTGGAACAAAACAATACATCCGACCCAAACAGATTTCATGTACAACGCGACCGCGAGCATGCTCGTGTACGCCGAGGATCCCGGCGCGTCGCTGCTCAAGCTGTCCCGCGACGAGCCCCTCTGGAAGGTGAGTTACCAGTTCAACCGGACCAAGTACGCGAGCTGGAGCGGCCTGTACTTCAACTTCACGTTCCCCTCGGACTGGAGCGTCATCAACGTGACCTATCCAGACAACGTGGACTACTACAACTCGACGTACCGCACATCCATATCCAATTCCCGCAGCATGTACCCGGTGGACTACAAGTCGATCAACGGGCTCGACCCCGGGATCCAGCAGAGCACCTACACGTCCTGGTTCAACAGCCCGAATTACACGAAGCAAGTGGACACCTTCCTCCGTTTCAACCCGACCACGTTCCACGAGTCGGCGCACTTCGTCAACGGCGACAGCATGTCGGCCAGGGTTTCCGTGCAGACCGGATCCGGGCGTGCCGTCCTGAACGGGCAGGTGAACCTCACGCTCTTCTACCCGAACGAGAGCCAGGCCGCCACGATGACGAGCTCCGTCATCAACAGCACTGCCGGCTTCGTCACGAGGTACCACTTCGGCGACGCGAGCTTGCACACGTTCGCCGGGACGGCCGTAGGCCGCCATCTGGCCCGCGCTTTCTGGTTCAACGGTTCTGAGGCCGGGATATTCTACCACGACGTCTTCAAGGTGAACTACACGGTGATCGGCTACCAGGTCGACGAGCTGCTCGATGAGGGCTCCAACCACGTCAGCGGGTCGTTCCTAACCGGGGCCAACGAATCGATCCCGACGAACCTCGTGTACGTGTCGATCGACAAGGACGACGTCGTCCCGGTCGGCATCGCTGTCAACCAATCCATCGGCGACGTCACGTTCATGGAATTCAACCAGACGCAGACCGTGTTCAACCCGAGCGAGAACATCAACTTCACCATCAAGTTGAAGAGCACGTCACTCGGGCTGCCGCACCAGGTCTGGGCGAACGTGCAGGTCGTCCAGGCGTTCCATCCGGACAGGATCGTTATGAACTTGTCCACGTCACCAGTCGTCCTCAACTACACGGGCGGCGCGGACTCCGAACGCGCACTCAATCTCACCGGTACGTTCCCGGCCCTCGGGGGGTCGGGCATCAACGCGCCCTTGCGTCACTCGCTCTTCGAGACGCGGGTGAAGCTCTACGTCGACGGGTACGTCGCCACGACCTGGACATCGAACGAGACCTATGCCGTGAGGATGGCAAACTCGACGGACGGGACGGTGCTCGCTGTCAAGGTTATCCGCGACTATACCGGCACTAGCTTCTCCCAACTGTTCACCCGGGCGAACGAGACCGTCTACAACCAGGTGACCACGTTCATGATGCTCCTCGAGAGCTCGGGTGGCGTCACGTTGCCCGACGTGCTGGCGCGCGACTTCACCAACTCGATGACGAGCGTGATCGAGGAGATGGCCGCGGAACCCGTGGCCGGCGACGTGCTCACGGCCAACAACAGCGTCGTCTTGTCCGGGCGGCTCTTCCTCGAGGACGGGCGCACCGTGAACGACACGGCCGTGCAAGTCTCCCGGCACAACGGCACCTCGTGGGTCCCGTATTTCGTGGCCGGGAGCACGACGAACAACTCCCTCCCGGCGAGCAACGGGACGTTCAGCGGCACGTTCAAGCTGCCCTCGGCCTACAACCGCACCATGACCGTCCGGTTCTTCTGGGCGGGCAACCTTTCCGTTGCCAACACCTCCTCGACACTGGTCATCAACATCACCGAGTACGCCCCCGGTTACACGATCACCGCGCAAGCGACTACCATCGTCGTCGTTGGCGGTTCGTACAGGAACTCCTACACCTTCATCGTGCAGAACACGGGTAACACGACGCTGATGTTCGAGGACTTCATCCACGTGGAGAGCAGCGACATAACGGCCGAGGTAGCATCATGGATCAACGTGGGGCTGCTCGACATCGAACCCGGCTCGGAGTTTTCCTTTAGCTTGATCCTCACGGCGGAAAACCCTGGCACCGGCCAGGGGTTCTCGGCTAACTTCACGATCGAGCTCCACGCGTTCTCGATCGAGACCAAGGAGGATATGATCATCGTCCAGCCGTTCACGGCCTCTGTCCAGCCACCGGATCTCGGCAGCCAGCTCGCGTCGGTCTGGTACCTGGGATACTTCGCCGCGATCGCGCTGCTCGTGATCCTCGCCCTCTTCCTGCTCAAGCGCGTGTCGGCCCAGGCGAAGCGGCCCGCGGGCGTCGGCACCCTCACCAAGGGCAAGGCGGCGCCGAAGGCCGCGGAACTTCCCTATGAGGTGAAGAAGGGCGCTGACATAGCCAAGCCCGAGGGGGAGAAGAAATACAAGTCGATCGACGAGGCGATGGCGGAAGTAAAGGGCAAGGACGCCAAGGACGGCGAGGCCGGGGGCGAGGGCTCAAGCGAGGACGAGGCCGGGGAACCGGCCGCCGGCGGGGCCGAGCCGGGGGACGAGTCGGACGAGGGCGAGGAATAGGGCGCCACCCCTTGCCCGCTCGCACCGCGTCCGACTCCCTTGCTTTTCTTGCGTTCCCTTTCCCCCGATTCAATAATTTTTTAAGGTTTTACCAAGATATTAGACTCAAACGATCGGAACATGGGAATGGATGCTCGTCGCGAGCGCCGGATCTTGCCCGCGTTCCCCAGTCGTTCAAGAAAAGGATCTCAATAATGCGATCGTTCAAATCCCATAAGCGGAGGGAGCCACAATTATAGATCCACGCGCCTTGAAAGAGATCATCAAGAGATTTGCTTCACGTGAGGATGTCCGGGGTGTGATCATCACGGACAACGAAGGGTTGCCCATCCAGACCGATCTACCAACCGCGACGACCGAGCTCGTCGCCGCCCAGGTGACGTCCCTCGTGGGCAGGGCGAAGAAGGTCGTCGAAGGCCTGCAAGAAGGCGAACTGCACTTCTTGAAGCTGGAGACAGATAAAGGCGAGGTCCTCATCGCGCCCGAGGACGCGTGGATCCTCATCGTGCTCCAAGGCGCCTCTGGCTGACCAACGTTTTTCCTATAAGCATCGTTTTCTTGGGCCGGCCAGAGCGAGGCCGGCTCGCCCTTCGATGACTCTCGTACTTCATCTCCATTGATTTATTGTCTCGGCATAGCATTGTAATTGTTTAAATTCCAACAAAGAGACATTCTATCATACGAATACTCACGTATCAGCCTGGTGGGATATAGTTGGTGGACAAGAAAAAACTGGAAGCTAACCTCTCGAAGTTGATGGACGACATTCCGGAGATCGAGGGCTTGATCGCACTCGATCTGAAGGGGACCGTCATCGTGGGGCAGACGATCACGGAAATGGACAAGGCCGCTCTCGCAAAGACAGCGCTCGACGTCTTCACGAAGGCCAGGGCGATGGGGAAGAGCACGGGGAAGGGCGGCGTGCAAGGGATCAACATCTCGATGGACAAGGGAAGCGCGTGCATCGTGGGGAACGACTCCACGATCATCATGTCAATGCAAGGGACAGACGCGTCGACGTCGATCGCGCTCATCCTACGATCGATCAAGGCTTGCTTGTGAACCTACTCACTCGTTTCTCCTCTATTGTGTGCCGGTGGCAAGTGAAGGTCGGTGGGGCGCAGCGACGCGAGCGACGGGCACCGGCACGTACGTGATGGATTAACACCGGTTGCCGAATCCAGGCCCGGCTGGCGAGACCATGGGATCGACCTTCATCAAGGAAATATCGCTGAATGGCTTCAAGTCGTTCGGTGACGAGGTGAGCATCAAGCTCGACCGGGGCTTCACCGCGATCGTCGGCCCCAGCGGGAGCGGCAAGAGCAACATCGTCGACGGCCTGCGTTTCGCCCTCTGCTGGCTGGACGATCCAGCCGGACGCGTCGCGAACTGGGGTGGCCTCTTACACGCGGGCACGAAGGCCCGGTCGCCAGCGAATTCTGCCGTGGTGTCCGTCGTCCTCGACAACTCGCAAGACTCGTTCCCGTTGCACCCGGGGAAGGACGTCACGATCCAGCGGGTGATCACGGGGGAGGGCCAGTGTTCTTTTTTACTAAACCGAGCCGCGCGCACGCGGGAGGATGTCCTGGCGGAGCTGGCCACCGCGAACATCAACCCGGGTGGGTTCTGCATCGTGCCGCAGGGAAAGGCCAGCGAGATCGCGTATCTCCGTCCCGAGGGCCGCCGCGCCCTCATCGAGGGCCTCGTCGGGTTGCGGGACGCCGGGCGAGACGCTGTCGAGAAGGCCCAGTTGTTCACGTGGGCGTTCGAAGAGGTCAACGCCCGGCTCGGCGAGGTGTACGCGATGCTCTCGCCTGGGGGCGACGCCAGGATGGTGCTCGAGGATCCCGCGAGGCCGCTCGATGGCGGGGTCGCGGTCGAGGTTCGCCCCCGCGGCAAGGCATCAGGGGGCGTCGATACCCTTTCCGGCGGCGAGAAGGCGCTGCTCGCGGCGGCATTCATCTTCGCGGTGGAGCGGTTCCAGCCGTCGCCCTTCTACGTCATGGACGCCATCGACGGGGGATTGACCCCCCCGGACGTGCACCGCGTCTCCATGGCGATCAAAGAACTCGCCTCCACGTCGCAGCTCATCGTGATATCCAACCGCGAGGAGAACATTGCGAATGCGGACAAGGTCTGCGGCGTGTCGATCAAGGGCTCGACCTCCCGCGTATTCTCCATGAAGATGGATTGACATCGACGCCTCGCCGTCCGTATGAGGGCGCCCTCACCTGCCCGTGATCACGGCGTCGTTCTTGCCCGGCTGCAGCGTCCAGCGGAGGAACACGCCCTGGCCGGGGCTCACCTTGTAGCTGATCCCCCGGGGGGCGCCCATCTTCCCTTTGAAGGCCTGCCCCACGCCCGGGAGCACGCTCTCCCAGAGGAAGATCCCGTAGGGCAAGGGCTTGGCGCGCGGGTTCTCGACCTTCAAGCGGATCGTCGTGATCTGCTTGATCGAGGCGTCGACCGACACCTCGGGGACGAGCGGCTCCAGGAAGAAGCCCGGGGCGCCCCCGCCGGGGTCGGCATGCCCGAGCAGCTCGGCGTCCGGCTCGTAGTTGAGGTAGTTGAACACCGCCACTGGCGACGCGCGCCCCGCGTCGAACGCGAGCTGGCACTCGGCGTCGAAGTAGAAGAAGCTATCTGCCCACGGAGGTGATTCCATGGCCGTTACACGATCCGCGTCGTTGACCCCGCCCAGGTAATCATAGAGGTACTCGACTGGGAGGTATGCGTGCTTGGAGACAGTGCCAGCGTAGTCTTTACCTTCCTTGATCTGGCGCCAGAAGTCCAGCTCGGCTGGGACGGGCACCCAGCGCGAGGGGGCGAACACGGGCATCGTACCGCTCGCTGACGCCTCTTTGTACCTGGCCGCGGCCTTGCTGGCCGTGAGGAACTCGACCGAGTCCCGCTTCGACAGCCAGTCAAAGAATAGGTCCATCATCTTCGTGCAGAAGGCGACCCTGGCCTCGGTGAACGGCCGGCACACCTCGCCCCAGGTCTGCTCGTGGGCCTCCTGGTGGAACTGGAACCAGATGCCAGCGTCGTTGAGCGGGAGCGCGCGCTCGTACTCGACGAACATGGCCTTCCAATACTCGACGTTCGTGTCCGTGCACACGCCGCCGCGCTCGACGTCGTTGGGGTCGGTGCTCCACAGCTCCGGCCTGCACGTGTGGAATGACTTGTTGAGGTCGCGCATGGTCCACTCGAACGCAACGATGCCGCTGTCGTCGCCCGCGCCCGCGGGCAGGTGCGTGCTGTTCCTCCGCATGGGGAACGAGCCCCACGGCATGCCGAAGTCCGTGATCGAGTCCACGCCGATCTGGCACCAGCAGTGCCCGAACATGCCGGTGAACCCCTCGGCCTCGAGGGCGGCCATCATCTCCCGCGTGCGGATGCCCTGCCCCGCGACCTTCACGTCGGCCCACGGCAGCCACTTCCGGATCCCGTCCCTCTGTTCCTTGATGAGGCGGCGGTAGTCGTCGACGGACAACCTCGTGGCGACGTCCCGCTCGCGCGAGTGGTGGAACCTCTCGCCCGTCGGGAACCGGAAGAACATAGCGACCTCATCACCGAATTTTTCGTGGTACTCGGTGAACACGTCCATCTCGCAACGTGCAGACTTCGGCGAGACGAGCCACGTGACCGGGATCCCGTACTTGTGGCACAACTCGCCGAAGTTGCGGATCCCGCCGCTCGGGCACCCGTATCCCCACTGGGCGTCGACGTAGTACGCCTGGGAGAAGACGGTCAAGTGTACCTTCTGCATGCAACCACCATCGAGGGGGAGGGGAAAAAACCTTGCGCCCGAGGCGTCGCCCGGACGTTCAGGCGAATGGTTCGTCGCAGTTGGTGCACCGGGCGGCAGCGCCGTCGTTCTGTATGCCACAAGACGGGCAGAACTTCACGTTCGCGCGGGTGCCCTCGTCGCCACCCGGCGGGCCAGGGAACGGGATCTCCGCGCCTTGCTCCCCCGGCGCTGGCCCGTCGGCAGCCTGGGATGGTTCCACCGGCGCCTGGGCGGTGGGAACCGGGTTGCTGATCGTCGTCGGCACGGTTTCGGCCGCGCCCGCGGGAGCCGACCTCCTCACCGACCCGATGATGACGAGGATCAAGCCCACGAAGGTCAATGGTATGCCCGCGAAGAGGAGGCCCATGGCGGCGAACAGCGTGCCGAACTCGTGGTCGAAGTGATCCATGTCGCCAAAGAGGAACCGCGAAAAGCACACGATACCGGCCACGAGCACGGCCGCCCCGGCCGAGAGTAAGACGGCGCCGACGGTCTGCATCTTCCTGGCAGCCTCGGGCGAGACGGCCATCACGCCAAACCCCGCCCCATAGAACCCCGGCGATCCGAGGTGGTAGTGGTAAATGCGGTGGCGGTGACGGTACCCGCTGGAGTGGCCGATGCTGGAGTGGCCGATGCTCGAGTGGCCGATGCTCGAGTGGCTGAATGAACTGCCATGCCGCGAGTGGTAGCCACGTGACGAGCTGTGGTGGTAGTGGGAGCGCGATGGCGACCGGGAGTGCGAATGGGAGCTTCTGCGAGACGGCATCGGCGCTTTGACCTCGTGTCGAAGGTATTGAACGCCTCCGACGCCGGTTCGACAAGGCAATCGGGGGCTTATGGAGGCAACAGAAAGGGATACCTAATAAATCATCCACTCAAAACATACCCGTGAATCCGACCCGCGACAAGGTGTAAGGGGGGATAACCACGAGACCGATGCCATCGTTCCCCGCCCTGCTGCGGGACGACGTGACGGAAGCGGAGGCCGAGCGACTGCAAGGGGAGTTCAAGGCCCGGGTCCAGTTGCGACCCCTGCCCATGCCGCGGACGGCCACCGGCGTCGACATCGCCTACCAGACCACGTCGAGCGCGGCGGCGGTGGCGGCGGCGGTGACGGTTGCTATCCCGTCGATGAAGCTCATCGAGACCGCCCAGGTCGCTGGTTCATGCCCCTTCCCGTACGTCCCCGGCTTGCTCGCGTTCCGAGAGCTCAACCTGGTCTCCCGCGCGCTGCAAACACTCGACCAGCCCGTCGAGGTGCTCCTCTACGACGGCCACGGCATCGCCCATCCACGCCGGTTCGGTGCCGCGAGCCAGCTGGGCCTCGCCTTCGGCATCCCGTCGATCGGCTGCGCGAAGAACCGGTTCCACGGCTCGATGGCCGGCGGGCTGGAGGCCGGGCGGTTCGCAACGGCGCCCATCCGGGACGACGCCACGGGCGAGGTGCTCGGAGTCGCCATGCGGATGCAAGACAACGCCAAACCCGTCTATGTCTCCCCGGGCCATCTCGCGGACATCGCGAGCGCGGTCGAGATCGTGAAGGCGTGTGCTGGCGGGAGCCGGCTACCCGAGCCGATCCGCCAGGCCGATGCGACGGCGCGCAAGCACGTCCGCTTTTTCGAGGAGTGACCGGCCCCGGTGCAAGTCCGAACCCGGCGTGCTCGTAATACCGGGATCGCATCGTCGTCCTTATTCCGTGCCGTTTTACACCTCCTCGTTCGGCCGGCTTACGCGGTACCGACGCGGCATCCGACCGCTGCGTGTAGGATCATGGCCTCGGAGACAGACCCAGGGAACCGGCAAGAGATCCAGCGGCCCGCGAGGGCCGCCGAGTTCTGGCGCGATAGGGACTACTCGCCGCTCGTGAACCACGAGGATCTGAAGAAGGTCACCAAGGACGACCCGTGGCAGTACGAGGTGGCATCCCGCCTCCGCAGCTTCCTCATGCGCATGGAGAGCCGCAAGATCGTGAACTTCCGGGTCTCGGGCATCGTGCTGCACTCCGCGTCGGTCTTGTGCCGGGCAAAGTCGCAGACAATGGTCGACAAGGGCGCCGAGATGCAGGACTCGCTCGCGGAGCTGGCCGACGATGCCGAAGGGGCCGCCGACGGGCAAGACCCGACCGACGGATGCATGGGGCCATGCAGCATCGACGAGCTCGCCTTCACGCCCGACGGGGACATCGACCCCGGGGCCATCGCGGCCGGGAGCGTCGACGTCGACAAGGTGCTCGACAGCATCGCCGCTGGTAAAGGGTCGGTGGGACGGTTCCTGTCCCGGGAGAAACTCGCCCGGTTCACCGCGCCCGTGCGCGTCGTCGCGAAGCCGCTCACGATGGCCGACTTGTCGCTCGCGCTGAACGACGCCCTTTCGGGCAAGTTCCGGCGCAAGGTGACGAGGGCCGAGGTCAAGCAAGTCACGCTGCCCGGGGCGATGAAGGGCTCGTACGGCACCGAGCTCAAGATCGAGACCCTCGTACCCGAGATCGACGCGAAGGTGCGCGAGTGGTTTACCAGCTCCGGCGAGGCGACTTCCTTCGTCGCGCTGTTCGAGGACCTCTCCACGATCTACATCGTGAAGACCTTCATGGCGATCCTGCACATGATCAACCGCAAGATGGTCGAGGTCTGGCAGAAGGACGACGGCGAGATCCTCATCGTGCCGTTCGGCAAGGCCCGCGACTGCTTCTGCTGAGCCGACGTGGCCGCGGCCCATCGCTCGGGATCGGGGGCGCGGGCGCCGCCTCATTCCACCGGTATGGGGATCGGTATCGGGTACAAGCGGATGCCCAACATGGCGAGCAAGAGCGTGGCTATGCCGAAACCGATCAAGATCCACAGTGCGAGTTTCTGGATGACGTCCTTGTTGCGCTCCTTGAAGATGGCGAGCTTCTTGAAGGACGTGACCACCATCGTGAGGAAGAACA
>JAFGBX010000357.1 GCA_016932935.1 Promethearchaeota archaeon
GGCCCGAGGGGCGTCGGGGCGCTCTACGTGCGCAAGGGCATCGCGCTGAACCCGCTGATCATCGGGGGTGGGCAGGAGCGCGGGCTGCGCTCCGGCACGGAGGACGTGGCCGGCATCGTCGGCTTCGCCAAGGCCGCGGAGCTCGCGGTGGAACGCATGGGAACCGAGAGCACGAGGCTACAGCGGTGGCGCGACCAGATCATCGAGCGGGTGCTGGCGGTCGTTCCCCGGTCGCACTTGAACGGCCACAAGACGAACCGGCTGCCGAACAACGCCCACTTCCGCTTCGACTACATCGAGGGCGAGTCGATCCTGATTTCGTTCAAGTCCAAGGGCTTCGCCGTGTCGACCGGGTCGGCGTGCTCGTCGAAGACGCTGGAGCCGAGCCACACGCTAATATCGCTCGGCTTGCTCCACGAGGAGGCGCACGGCTCGCTGGAGGTCACGATGGGGCGGTGGACGACGCAGCAGGACGTCGACGCGTTCCTCGATGCACTACCTGGTATCGTGAAGCGGTTACGGGACATGTCCCCGCTCACGAAAAAGGAGGAGGCGTGATGCAAACCATGTCGAAGAGCACCAACTACTCGGAGAAGGTACTAGACCACTTCAAGAACCCCAGGAATGTCGGCACGCTGGAAGGCGACAACGTTGCCGTGGGCAGGGTCGGGAACCCCGTGTGCGGCGACCTGATGGACATCTACATCAAGGTCGGCGAGGGGGACAAGATAGAGGACATCAAGTTCAAGACGTTCGGCTGCGGATCAGCGGTCGCCACGAGCAGCATGATCACCGAGATCGCGAAGGGGAAGACCCTCGACGATGCGATGAGGATAACGAGGCAAGACGTGGCCAACGAGCTCGAGGGGCTGCCCCCGATCAAGATGCACTGCTCGAACCTCGCCGCCGACGCGCTCCACGAGGCGATCAAGAACTTCAAGGAGGGGAAGCAAGGCCCCGTCGAGCCGGCCGAGGCGCGGTTCGCCTGCCCGGCGGGCGAGGCGAAGGGCGTGCCCGGGCTCGCGGAGTACGCGGGGAAGGGGGTGTACTCGGGCTATGAGGGTACCGAGCGCTTCAAGGACAAGCGCGTGCTCGTCGTCGAGTTCGACCACAAGAGCGTCGAGTTCGCCCTGGAGCTCACGAAAGTGACGGGGCGCGTCATCTTGCTATCGCCATTGAAGGAACTCGCCACGAACGACGAGTTGAAGGCCAAGGTCAAGCGCTCGGATGTCAAGCACTTGAAACAAGCCGAGCTCGTCGCGGTGTCCGGCGGCTCCGAGGTCGAGAAGGTGCGGATCAACGACCTCGACGAGAACGAGGAATACGACCTGTTCGTCGATGCGGTCGTGGTTCCCGCGTGAATGCCACTCATGCGCATGGCGATCGTTCCTATCTTAACCGTTTAGACCTGGCGCTTTCCTTTTCCGCAATTCCTCGATGACCCTTATAAACACACCAGAGGATAGAAGAATGCCAGGAGAGAAGAATCCATGGTCGACTATTCCTATAATTGCGAGGTCTGCGGCCGCCCTCAGCCCAGCCGTTTGATCGTTCACCGATGTAACTTTTGCGGGATCGCCTTGTGCAAGGAATGCAGGAAAGAAGGTGTCTGCAAATTCCATCTAGGAGAATTGCAAAGGAATGAACGCAAGCGATTGAGAGTAACGAGCTTCTTCGTTGCTAACTCTTGCCAGATTCTCTTGTTCACATCAGTCAACACGCTGTGATTGGGGATCCTTATTGGGATATACCTGGCCAGGTTCTTCATCGCGTTATTCTGGTTCGGGATCCCATGCGGGTTCGCCCTGGCGGCACTCATCGCCGGCTTTACATCCCACATGGGAGAACGTGAACGCAAGAAGGTCCAAGCATTGATTAGAGAACGCCTCGTGAAGCAAGCGGGAATCCTAGGCGACGGGAACCAGGAAAAACGAAAAACGACGAGCGTGATCCTGCCGAACGATGATGTTGCAAAAGTCTGGATCTTCTCGTTTGGCCTTGTCGTTTTGAGTGATGACGGATTACGAGTGAGAGATTGTAAGGGAAACGATTTCTTCATGAAACGATACCGAAAGTATGTCAAGAATCTCGATCATGATGATTTGACTGCCCTCGAAACAGCGTTGCACAACGGTGAAGCCAAGTTAACGAAAGAATCAACAATCTTGGAATTTCAGCTCTTGTTTGAAAAGATCGGAACGGACGAGCACGTGGAACCATCCTTAAGGTCAAAAAGGGCAGTCTAAGCATCTTTTGTCAAATCTAACACGATAAGATGGGAAAAAATGAAATGCGCCGACCGGGAATCGAACCCGGGCCACAGCCGTGGCAGGGCCGTATCATACCACTATCCGAGATTTAAAAGTCATTTCTCTCTAGACAATCGGCGCATGCTTTCGAGTTGAATGTATCAATGGAGTGTAGAATTTGAATTTAAGCGCGCGGGGAGCCATAGGCGCGCCCAGCCTCGCCCGCAACAAGCCCAGATCTTGAGCACGAAGGCTCCTTGATACATTCAAATGCGAGGGCCAGACATGTACCGTGATAGTACCTACCAACCTCGCTCGTGCGAGGGAGCTTGACGAGACGTGAGCGAGCCACCCAAGAAGGAGTTCCACCCGGCCTACGTGTGCGGCATACTGCCGACGAACCTCGTCATCCTGGCGATCATCGCCATACCGTTCGGTGCTGGATCGCCGGGCTACATGGTGGTGACTGTGATAGCAGCCTTCTACTTACTCGCGTGCATCCCGCTGTCGATCGTCACGTTCGTCAAGATAGGCGTGCATGCAAAGAAGAAGCGGTTGGCCCGGCAGATAGCGGCCAACGCAGCGCTGCGGCAGTCCATGGTACAGCAGCGGCCCCAGCACTACCAGCAAGGCTTGCCCCCCCAGGCCAGCTTGACCGCAGACCCCATCTACCAGAAGGGATTGGAGGCGGTGGCCGAGGACATCGTCAACCAGCTCGTGCCGAGACCCGCGCCAAGACCCACGGTTGCCGCGACGCCGCAGACGGTCACGACCGTCTCGGCGTCCGTGTCGACGCCCATTAAGCCGGTCGCGAAGGTGGCCGAGGCGATCGCGAGCCCCGAGGCGGTCGCCGCCAAGCGCGCCATGCTCGAGCGCGTGCTGGCGCCCCAGTCCAGCGAGGCGCAGGCCCTCGCCACCGAGGTCATGGGCAGCATCGCGGGCACGAAGGCCGTGAAGGGCCTGAAGAAAGGTGCCGCCGGGGGCGCCGAGGACGGCGGCACCACCCCCGAGGTCGACCAGACGGAGGAGGAGGTCACCACGATCAAGGACCAGAAGATCTGCATCGTGCACAAGGGGCCAATCTCGGGCGCCATCTTCTTGTGCAAGTGCGAGGCCTTCTACTGCATGGCGTGTGCCCAGCATTTGAAAAAGAAGGGCGAGAAGTGCTGGTCTTGCGGCGCCGAGATAGACGTCCCAGACATGCCGACGTGAGCGCCAGGGAGGCTTTCCGCCGCGTTGCCCCCTGAGATAGGAAATGGATCCAAATGGTCTTAAAAAGGTGCATTGAGATTGGTTCTATAAGACAAGCATACTCGCGAGTGGGATGCAACCATGATTTCACACGTTATTGAAGATGCCCCGTTCGTTCCCGATGCTGGCGAGCAGGTCATCGCACAGTACATGACCTACCGGATCATGCATCGCCGCCAACCAACAGGCGATGCCGGCGTGTTGATAATAACCACGCACCGCATCGTGTTCTATCGCTCGGGGGCGTCGGGGCTCAGCCTCGCGTTCAACTTCTACCACCCGCAGAAGATCACCCTCAAGAAAGGCAGCGTCGCGGGTTCCAAGTACGTCGAGTTCAACGGGTACCGGGTCTATCTCGGCCGCAAGGAGTCGAAGCTTGCCTACAAGCTCGCGAAGTTCGGCCGGCGTGGCAAGGTGAAGCAAATGCTGTCACTCGTGCCCGCCCGGGCGCGCCCGCAACCGCGTGTGGCCTTGAGGCCGCCCGTCATGCAGCAGCCGGCGTACCAGCCGCGGCCGGCCGCTCCCCAGTCCAACCTGTCCACGGATGCCATCTACCGAAAAGGGCTGGAGGCCGTCGCCGACGACATCGTGAACCAGATCGTGCCGAAGAGCGCGGCGAGCGCACCAGGGGCAACACAACCCCAATCCGTGACGACCGTCTCGGCGTCCAGGTCGATGGTCATGAGGCCGACCGTGAAGACCGCGGAGGCGATCACGAGCGCGGAGGCCGTGGCCGCCAAGCGCGCCATGCTCGAGCGCGTGCTGGCGCCCCAGTCCAGCGAGGCGCA
>JAFGBX010000358.1 GCA_016932935.1 Promethearchaeota archaeon
ACGGCTGGATCCCGACGCGGATCGCGACCAGCAAGGCCACCAGCGGGAGCAACATGCCGCCAAAATACACCAGTATGTAATAGACGAGCAGCGGGTTGAGCCACACGTCGTATAGCAAGCTCAGGAAGATCCCGCCGAAGCAGGGCGTCTTGACGAACGCGAAGAGCACCCCCAGCAAGAACGCGTGGATCCCCGACCGCTTCTCGGCGAACGACCGGAGCACGCCCTTGACCTTGGCCGGCGTGCCGAATATCGCGCTCTTCTCCTTCTTGAACTCCACGATCTGCCAGACGCCGACGGCGACCAGCACCGCGGCGAAGGCGTACTTGAAGTAGGCGAACATGCCGATCAGGCTCAAGAACTGCAAGAAGATGACGGATATCAGCGCGTAAGCGACGATGATCCCGAGGATCACCCCGACGCAGATCTCCAGGTACTTTCGCCGCTCCCCGACCATGACGAGCGTCGTCCCGAGGACGCTCGCCATGAGGAGCAGGCACGGGGCCACCCCCACGAGCAGGCCCGCGAGGAAGGCGACCCAGAGGCCGTCCTCGGCGTGCGTGAGCCCCTGGAGCCACGCTTCGAGGTTCGCAGCCGTGATGCTCCCCTCGAACCAGACCTCGACGTCCCCCGTGTCGTTGAGCACGAGGGCGGGGACGGAGGCGGGCTGGCCGGCCAGCCCGGCCAGGTACTCGAGCAGCGCCGCCATGAGGGACGCGTTGGAGTAGTAGGGCTGTATCACGTACGTCACGCCCACCTCTGGGTGGAGGGCCACGAAATCCTCGACCACGTTCTCGCGGTACACGCACGACGAGCAGCCCGGGTCGCCGTAGAACGTCAAGGACAGCTCGCGCTGGGCGCCGACGGTCCCCACCGGCAAGGACGCGATGATGATGCCGGTGATGGTCGTGGCAATTAACGTCGCGACGGTTCGGGTTCTCATGGCTCTGCTTGCCTCGCGGGGACTCTCGCGCGGCCCGCCCTCGGCCCCGGTGCCAAGCCGGCGCGCCACGTCGCGCTCAACACTTCCCCCATCTTCCGACCCACGCCGATATCGCCTCGAACACCTGCTCTAGGCCCCGGCCCTGGTCGGTCAGGGAGTATTCCACGCGCGGGGGGATCTCGGGGAACGCCTCCCGCGTGACCAGACTGGCCCCGACCAGGTCTTCCAACCGGTCGGTAATGGTCTTCGGGCTTCCGCCGATCTGGTTCAAGATCTGGTTGAACCGGAGCGTCCCCTCCATGAGGAGCAGCCGCAGGATGTCCATCGCGTACCGCCGGCTGAACAGGGTGATCACGTGCTGCACGCGGCAATCCTCCCTGCAGTGCCCGATGTCGTGGTCAAGGCAGTGCCATCGCTGGGGGCCATCCCCCCTTCTCGTGTCGGGCTCCATTACTATCCACGGGTGGAGTTGATACAATAGTTTATCCTTCGAAGTATAAATACTTCACTAACTATAGTAATCTCGACCCCGCGATCGCGGGGTACAATTCGACGGACAATCGAGTCTGATGACCATGTGCAACGAGAACGAGACGGAATGCGACAAACCGGAACTCTTGAAGCAGCACGGGGGAAAATGTCCTGAGGAACAGATCCTCAAGTGTCATGGACGCGAGATGCTCGAACGTATGAAAAACAGCCGGAGCTGTTAGGACATCGTGCTAATTCTCTTTTTTTTTGAATGAATCGAAAGAGATGACGAATATGGATAAAGAAAAGCCTCTGAATTCAGCCGATATGGCCATACGTGCCGAAAACCTGACGAAACATTACGGGCGATTCACCGCCGTGAAGGGGATCACCTTTTCGATTAAGAAGCAAGAGATCGTCGGTATGTTGGGCCAAAACGGCGCCGGGAAGACGACGACGATCCGCTTGCTCACTGGGCTGTTCCCCCTCCTCCAGGGCAGCACGGTCGAGATCCTCGGCATCGACATCGAAAAGGAGCCGGTGCGGTGCAAGTCCCTCCTTGGCATCGTCCCCGAGATGAACAACGCTTTCTTGGATTTCACGGTTTTCCAGAACTTGAGCTTCTCTGGGAGGCTCTATGGCATGTCCAAGGCGGCGATCGAGCGGCGTGGCCGGTCTCTGCTAGCCCAGTTCGGCTTGGCAGATAGGGTCAACTCGTTGACAAAGGCGCTCTCGAAGGGCCTCAAGCAGCGGCTGAACTTCTGCATGGCCCTAATGCACGATCCGCCCGTCCTGATACTGGATGAACCTTGCGGGGGGTTGGACCCGATATCCGTTAAGCTCCTCCGGGAGCAGATTCTACAGCTCCGGTCATTGGGGAAGACGATCGTCCTCACCACACACGACATGCAAGAGGCGCAGAGGATCTGCGACAGGGTGATGATCATCCATAAGGGCTCGCTCCTGATAGACGAATCTCTCGAAACCGTCCGTGCCAGGTTAGGGGGCGCGAAGAAGATCACGTGCAAGTTGGATCGGGATCCCCCCGCAGGCCTGGAGAGCGCGCTAGGTGCTGGTCCGCGATACGACGGCCCGGAGTTGATGGTGAACGGCAGCTCTTGCCAGGTGATAACGAGGGAACCCTTGGCGTCGATGTCGAATCTCCACGATTTTTTCCACAAGACGAGCACCGTGGTCAATGACGTTCGAATGGAGGAGACCAGTCTGGAGGACGTGTATTGCCAATTGATCGAGAAGGAGGGAAGTAAAAATGATTGACGAAACGTACAAGCGGGAAGAGACGCTCCTCGCGCTCAAGCAGCTCTGGGCACTCATTATCAAGAACATCCGACTATATTTCCGCAAGGGGCCTGTCTTGATCTTCGGTTTCTTGTTCCCCTTGTTCATCACGTTCTCGTGGATGATAGGCAGGGAGATAAGCCTCGCCCGGTTGTTCATTGGCATAACCTCGATGGCTATCTTCTTCACCTCGACGGCGATCAGTCCGGTCATACTCCCTTGGGAGACGAGAGAGAAGGGGTTGGAGCGCCAGCTAGTGTCCCCGACGAATGTGACGAGGATCCTGGGGGGCATCATCCTGGCGTCCACCTTGGTCTCTTTCATCACCACCTCGACCCTCGTGCTAGCACTCAGCATAGGTATGGGGATCACCTTCTCATCACCAACGTTGTTCATGGTGTTTGTCGGATCCCTTGCTTTGATCTCCCTAGTTGGATCGTTAATCGGCGTTCTCATCTCCGCTCCCCCCACGGATCAGTTGCCAGACATTATGACCTTGGCGACTCTGCTGAAGTTTCCCTTGGTTTTCATCAGCGGGGTCTTCATCCCGATCCACCAGCTGTTGCCGGAAGCTCAAATCGCTGCGTGGTTCTCCCCGTTAACTCCTTTTGTCGACGCGATCGCCGCTTGCGTGGGAGAGGCCCACGTCATCCCCCTCCCGTTAAACGTTCTCGTGCTGGTCGCGTGGACATTAGCTCTCTATGTCGTGAACATGATCCTCCACCGGCGAACCATGGAGAAGCGTTTCAGCCACTAATGCCGTTCGGGACGGGCTTCCCGCTCATTTTCTCTTCTCTCGGAGGTTAAAAGTAAGGGGAAAAACCAGGCCGCCGGGCGAAATGATTTTAGATGCCCGAGTCCTGCTTGATGTCCTCGTTTAAGACGCCCCACGTGCCCGCGCGGAATATTGCTGCCTTGAGGAACTGGAAGCCGATGTCGTAGAGGCCGCCGTCGCCGCCGAGCGCGATGACCCGCGGGATTGGCTTGTCGTAGAGCCCCTTCGTCTTGAGGATCCTGAACCCGGTCGAGATCGCCTCGGCGACCGTTCCGACGTTCTCGTAGAGCATGTGGACCCACGGAACCTTCCACGAGGGGAAGTTGTCCTTGCTCGTCGAGACCTCGGTGCAGCTCGTGGCGTTGCAGTAGACCACGTTCTTGCCCGCGACGAGCTGGACGCCCGTAGCGAGCTGGGTGAGGATCTCGCCCTCGCCGCAGCCGGCGCACAGCCCGTGGCCGGGCGCCACGTGCTCCTGGTTGGGAACCCGGCGCATGTCGATCTTGTACGACTCCACCGGGGGATTCGCGGGGAACGACTTGGCGAGGCCCACGATGTTGTCGAACCGCTGGCGCATCGCGTCGGCCAAGAAGTGGGTTATCCGCTCCACGTCGGGCCGCTTGAAGATGTGCGCGAACCTGCCCTGGCCCTTCACGAACTGCATGAGCTTGTCCTCGTCGAACGTGGGCTTGCGCTGGAACGCGTACGCGGGCTTGCCGTCCGTGACGCGGATCGAGTACAGGGGCCAGTAGCCGGACTCGGTGGCCAGCCGGTGCAGCTCCGCGGTCTTGTTCTCGGGGTGGCGCCAGCCGCGCTGGCACGACGAGAGCACCTGGATGAACGCCGAACCGGGCGTCTTGAGCGCGTCGACGACCTTGCCGATGAAGTCCCTGTAGTAGTAGGGGTTCGCGGTCGCGAAGAAGCCGCTGCGCAGGCCCAGGAACGCCATGCCGGTCATGATGTCTTGCTTCACGCCCATCTTGCCGGGGATCCGCTTGCCGTCGGGGCCGGTCGTGGTCGACGCGAAGGGCGGCGTCGCGCTGCTCTCCTGGATCCCCGTGTTCATGAACGCCTCGTTGTCGTAGTTGATGCAGAGGAAGTAGTTGTTCGTCGGCCGGGCCAGCATCTCCTCCAGCGAGATCCGCCTCTCTTCTGGTTCCGCCATTTCAGTTCCCCCCGCTCGGCACGTGGCTGCTGAAGTCCAGCGCCTTGCCCACCCCGAGCACCTTGTTCGTGGACTCGCGGAGGCCGACGTACTTGAAGCTCGGCCTCTTGCCGCTCACCTTCTCGATGTCCGACTTGATGAAGCTGAACTCGTCCCGGGTCACGTCGCGGCCGCCGAGGCCGGCGATGTACCCCCGGATGGCGACGTCCATGTCCCCGAGCGCCTCGTAGACGCTCTGCGACACCTGCGGGAGCACCGCCCCGGGCGCGTCGTCCTTCTCGATCACGGCGATGCGCTCGATCCCGCCTTGCTCGACAACCCTGCGCAGGTAGTCCACGGGGAACGGGCGCCACGTGCGGAGCTTGATGAGCCCCACGTCCGGGTTCCCGAACTGCCAGCTGGCGACGTTTCCGCACATGGATCCCATGGTGAGGAACGCTGTCTTTTTCCCGTCGATGTTGCGGGTCTCGACTTGCTTGTACACGCGGCCGCTGGCCTTGCCGAACGCGTCGAGGGCCTCGTCGATCTGGCCCGGGACGTCCTTCTTCGCCTCCACCGTGGCATATCGCTGCTCCATGAAGTACTCGGGGGTCACGATGCTGCCCCACGTGGCAGGGTTGTCCACGTCGACGAAGTGGTGCTTCTTCTTGGGGACGAGCTTGAGCACGTCCTCGTCTGGCAGTGCCCAGTACTTGTGCACCGCGTGCGAGATGATGAAGCCGTCGTGGGCGAACATGGTCGGGTACAGCGACCTCTCCGAGACCATGACCGAGATTATTGCGCTGTCGTAGGACTCTTGCACGTTCTCGGAGACGATGGCGTTCCAGCCGTGGTCGGCGAGGGTGAACTCCCACGAGTTCCAGATGCTGAGGTTCGGGGCGTTCCACGCGCGCGCCGAGATCATCATCGAGATCGGGAGCCGCCAGCCGACGGCCATGGGCAGGGCCTCTTGCATGAGCAGGTAGCCCTGGCTCGCCGTGGCCGTGAAGACGCGGGCGCCCGTGAGTGCCGCCGCGACGGAATACGACATGGCCGCGAGCTCGGACTCGGTGTTGACGAACG
>JAFGBX010000359.1 GCA_016932935.1 Promethearchaeota archaeon
AGTCGAGAGGCCCGTCCGTCGGGAGGAATGCCTGGACCTCCTTCCAGATGATGCCCTTTTTTTCTGCGAGGATATCTGCGAAGTTGACCATGGGTGATCCCGTCCCAAGTTCATGACTCGTGGCTAATCACACCTTCGTTTGACCCGATAGGATCATGTCCTCGGACGAAGGCCGTAAGGGAAGGAGGATTCAAAGGAAAAAAAGGCCCCCGCCGGGTGCGCTCCGGTACCGCTTTTTTCATGGCCTGGCTCGTTCCCGGGCGTCGCGTCCGGGCAGCGCGAGGAAGGCCTACTCGATCGGCTTGTACCACCGAATGTATTCCATACCATATTGGGACGCGGTCATCTTGAAAGGGAAACTCGTCTCGCCGTGACGGTTGTGGCCGTATTCAACCCGGATGATGCAATTGACCTCTTTATCCACGGGAAAGGCCTTCCCCTCGTCGATGGCGCATTCCAGCATCACGGACGCGCTCTCGCCCGCGGGAACTGTGATTGGATAGAGGGGCTGCTCGACCTCGTACCCCTCGTTGCAGAACGACTCGTAGCTCATCTCCAACACCTTCGATCCTAGTCCCTTGAGCTTCACCTTCCAGCAGACGTTCAAGCTTGTCGTGGTCTCCCCGTCCGTGAACGCGATCTGGATGTCGGTGATCACACCCGGCTTGGCGCCCTCGTTATGCACGATGAGCGGCATGAAGAACGAATGAACCTCACCACCCGAAATGTGCCCGTAGTTTAATATCCTGTTCGGAACGAGGTCTGCCCCACGACGCATGGCGAGCCAGTTCCGAACGGACATCAACGTGCCGAAAACAGCAGGAATCCACCCCAATATTGTCAAGAGGTCGATATCCATGCCTATGATTTGTAGCATGTGTGCAGCCTCCAAGTGCTAATATGGAATCCTTGGGAAGGCATATAAATCATAACAAGCGAGAGACGATTTCGAGCGGCGCTCGGCAAGATACTCATCCAGAACAGCGCATATAAGCCTCGAGAGTAGCTTAAAGTAGAAAGTTGATGGTCACAATAATGATCGAAATCGTTTTTCGATCCAATCTAGCAGATGCGACAAGAAGAGGCGCTAATCAGATGGACAAGGTTGTTGTTAAGCAGACGAAGGAGATCGAGGAGGAAGGCACGACGACCACCGTCATCGAGGAGAAGGAGATCCCCCTCACTGAAGGTGGAAAAAAGCTCCAACTCCCGAGTATCAAGAGCCTGGATCAGGTGATCGGCCTGGACAAGTGCACTGATCTGGAGTTCTTGCTCATCGGGATGGGCCAGCTGGAAGAATTGAAAGGATTGGATTCACTCGTGAACCTCAAGAAGCTTTACTGCGGTAACCAGCGTTTGAAGGAAATAAAGGGCTTGGACAAGCTGGTGAATCTTGAAGTGCTCAAGCTCGAGCAAAACGCCATCACGGAAATCAAAGGCCTGGACAACCTCGTGAACCTAAAGGAACTCGTTCTAAACTTCAACAAGATCTCCAAGATCAGTGGCTTGGATAACTTGCAGAAATTGGAGAAGCTCGACTTGCACAACAACGAGCTGACCGGGATAACGGGGTTAGATGGCCTCAAGAACCTCCAGGAGTTAAACCTCGAGAGCAATAAGATAACCGGAATCGCGGGCTTGGAGGCGCTCCAGAACCTCAAGCACGTCAACATCGTGAGCAACAAGGTTGGCGAGTTGAAGGGCCTTGACACGCTCACCAATCTTGAACGACTGGAGTTGGGCGGGAACGATATCGCAGAGATCAAGGGACTCGACTCGCTCGCCAGCTTGAAGGAGCTCGGGTTGGGTACCAACAAGATCAAGGTAATTGCAGGCTTGAACAAGCTCGCCAGCTTGAAGTCGCTGAAATTGAACAATAACGAGATAACCGTGATCTCAGGGCTGGACGGGCTTCGAAATCTCGTGAAACTGAATCTCGGAAAAAATCCACTTCCGGACGACCTGCTGAAGGATCTTGGTGGGATCGATTACCAGGGATGGATCAAGGCCCCCCAGGAGCTGGTCAAGTATTCAGAGACCGGCAAGAAACCATAACAACCAACCGGAACACGACCACTCGGTGTATTCCACCCTTTTTACTTGATCCCGGCTTCTAAGTCTTCCTGTTGACACGTTATTGAGTTACTACTAGACTAGTGGCACGGTCGGTTTGGCTCATCTTCAAGATTGAACCCCGAGCGGTCGTTCCATGCATGGACGGTCTCGTCGTGGAGATCCCTTGAAATTGTGGAGCAGGTGGCATCCCAACGAGCCCGTCCAACGCTTCTCTAGAACTGCACCCGGCTAATAAACATGGCGAGCGATTGGGCACGGCGGGGGCTGGGAACGGTGGGATGCGGCAGGTGCAGATCGATCCCGGGGCGATCGCTGCCCGTGGCGGCAATAGGTGCCAAGAAAAAACAACAGTGTGAAAAAAAGCGAAACAGGCGGGAGGCGAGAGCCTTTAGCCGAAAAGCGCGTCCAGGCCCACGGGCTCGTCTTCCTTCTTCTCTTCCTCCTCCTCCTTCTTCTTCTCCTCCTTCTTTCCCTTGCCCTTCTTCTCCTCCGCGGGTGCAGCGGCGGGGGCGGCTGCAGGAGCCGCGGCGGGGGCGGCCATCATGGTCGCGCTGGCGAGCACTTCCTTGATGTTCATCTCGCCGACGGCCTTCACGAGGGTCTTGATCTGGGTCTTGTCAACGCTGCCACCGGCAGCCTTGACTACCTTCTCGACCGCGTCCTCGCTGATGTCCTTGCCAAGGGCGTGGAGCAGAAGAGCGGAATAGACGTTCTCCATGATCCATCACTCCATGTGTTTTTTTTTTTCGTTTTGTTCGGTAACCGTGAATGTCGTTCCTAGTTCACGCGTGTTCGACGTTCAGCCAAAGAGGTCGCCCAGGCCGCTGGACTCTTCCTCCTTCTTCTCCTCCTCCTCGGGCTCCGTTTTCTTCTTGGAGTCGTCCTTGGAGGCAGGTGCCTGGGCCGGGGCAGCTGGTGCTACCAGCGGTTCCCCCGTGATCCTCGCGTTGACGGCGAGCGCTTCCGCTTGTGCCCTCGCGAGGTATTCTCTCATGAGTTCCGGGATGATGATCGGCAGCTTCATGGCGAGTGCCTTGGCCTTCGAGAACGCGCGCTGGATGAGGATCCTCGCGTTCTCCGGCGTCACGATGCCGGCCTCGATGCTGAGCTTGAGCGCGTGGGAATGCGCTGCGAGGAACATGCTCTTGAACTTCTCGACGTCGATCTTGAGCATTTCCTTGTCTAGCACCTCGCCGTTTTCGTACGCGACGTACAAGTCGAGCAAGACCTCGACCGGCTCGACCTTGAGCTTCGTGAGCACGTTCGCGACCTTGCTGTCGACCGCCTGGCCTGCCTTGACGACGACGCAGTCCTTGGTCACCCAGATCGTGCCGTCCTGCATGCGGGTTTGAAGGCCAACGTTGTTCAGCTCGGTAATGGCGGGCCCGGGCGGTAGCTTCGTGTTGCCAGCCGCGATGACCACGTCCTTATCCAGGACCTCGCCGATCTTGGCACGGACGTTCGCCCTGTTCTCGTCGAAGATCTTGCGGATCTTGATGGCCGGGAGGTTCGTGAACACGAGTGCCGACGGGCCGGTCTTCTCCGTGAAGCGATCCATTATGGCAGCGATGCCGGGCTTCCCGCTCACCTTCTCCAGCGCGCGCTCGATGACGGACTTCTTGGCCATGCGGATCACCGCCGTGCCGCGGAGCTTGGCCCGGAGGGCGGCGATCTTGGCCGACCCGATCTTCACGACCCGCACGAAGCCGACGGTGTGGTAGGCCTCGCAGAGGCCGGCGATCTCGGCGACCGCCTGGAGCTTGTCCTCGGATACCGTTCTTGCTTGGCTCATAGCAGCTTCACCGGTGACCCCATGGTCGTCTTCACGTACACCGACTTGATGTTCTGGCGGCCCTTCTCGAGCTTCTGCTCGATCCACTCGATCGACGCCTTCAGGTTCTGGGCGAGCTTCTTGAGGTCCATGGCCTTGTCCCCAATCTTGTACTGGAGCAAGGGGAACTTCTGTAGCTTCATCCGCACGACCCGCTTGTACCTCTCGAGCGAGGGCGCGATGCTGTCGCCCGGGTTGATCACGCCGTAGCCTTGCGGCTGCGGGCGGGGCATCTTCCCCTTGGGCCCGAACAGCTTCCCGAAGTGCTTGGCCACGAGCTTCATCATCTCGGTGTTGGCGATGAAGTACTCGTACTTGTTCACGAACTTCCGCTTCACCGCCTTCTCGGCCTTGCCCATTGCGTCCATCGCGTCCTTGCCCATTACCTCGGCCTTGAGGTTGCCGGCCTGGACGAGCTGGTCGCCGTCGAGGAAGAAGCAAACGTTGGTCTTCTCGTCCACGATGTTGGGGAGCTCGATCTCGTTGTTGAACCTCTTGTTCGGATCCTTCAAGTTCACGTTCTTGAGGTTCACGACGACGTCGACCGACTCGACGAACTTTCGCTTCCTCTTCGACTCGCTCTTGGCGATGGCCTCCTTGAGGGCATTTTCAAGGTCGTTCATCTGCAATGACATGGCTCATCACTCCTTCAACAAGTCGTCGTACTCCCCGTCGTCGATCGCCTGCTGGACGATGCGTGGATCCTTGCCGCCGTCGACGGTGACGCCCGTGCTCACGCACGTGCCGAGCACGGTCTTCACGGCCGCCTTCAGATCCTTGACGTTCATCTCGGCGCGCTTCATCTTCGCCAGCTTGACCGCCCCCTCCACGGAGAGGTCCCCGGCCTTCGCATCGTTGGGCGTCCCCGAGCCCTTCTCGGCCCCGATCTCCCTGAGTATCAGGGCCGAGGTCGGCGGGTTCTTCACCTCGATGCGGAAGCCGGCGGGCTTCTTGCTCTTGTCGACCCAGACGACGACCGGAACCTTCAGGCCCGCGAACTCCTGGGTCAGCTCGTTGATCTTCGCGACGACCTGCCCCGCGGGAACGCCGAGCGGGCCGAGGGCTGGGCCGAGCGGTGGACCCGAGGTTGCTTGGCCTCCGACCACTAACGCCTCGACAGGAATCTCATCTGTAGACAAATCCATCACTTTGGATATCCGGTTGTTGGTTAACCAGATACGGTTATGCAATCCACGTCGCGCGCCCATCGGGCTCGCGACATTGCTCCTACCGCCTCCCGCTACGAGTCGACGGAACGGGCGGGTAGTGAGTCAGATAAGCAGCCCTCCGATAAAAAGCATCTCGACGCGTTGGGCGGGGGCTGCTCCCGTAAGTGTTAGGGACGGCTTCGATTGCTATTGGAAGCGGATGCGACCACGGGTGTCCCTCCCCGCTTCGCCTTCCGCCCCAGCCTCAATGCCCGTGGCAGCCCGGGAAGTGCGGGATCTCGTGGTTCAACGGGCAGGTCGCCGGGTTCCCGTACTTGTCGCAGATACGCTTGATCATCGTGCACGACACGTGCGGGGCGAGCCGGAAGCTCTCCTCGTGCGCCTCGGCCGGCGTCATGCCTAGAGACTCGACCAGGTACACCTCGATCAGGTGGTGGTGCACCTCCGCGTGCCGCAGCTCCTCGAACCCCTTCTCGAGCAGCTCGAACTCGCCGTAGTGCTTCCACTTGACGAGATCCCGCGCCTCCATCCGCTTGAGCGCGCTGTTGATCGTGCTGTGGCGTATCTTGAACCGCTTGGCCAGGTCACCCGGCTTGATCCCCGCCTTGTGCTCCAAGAACGCCATGAGGATCCGGTACTCCAGCGTGTCTGGCTCGATCGCGGTCACGTGCGGGCGCCTCCAGCGTGTTGGCTCGAATCACGGCGTAGGGACTGCTCGAATTGCATGGTGGCGTGCATAAAATCGTTTCGCGTCACGGCGGTTTCCCAGCCCTCCTGGTGCCATGCTCCCTGGGAAAGACAAAAAAAAACGGGGGACGAGATGGCATTCCTACGCCTGCCTCCGCTTTTTCACCAAGGAGTAGGCGATTGCCACGCCAGCGATGCCCCCGCCAGCGATGCCGACGACGATCCAGACCGTGTAGTCGTCCGGTGGCGGCGCGGCGGGATTGGCGAGCGCGTACAAGTTGTAGTCCATGGTCTCGATGTACGTGCCGAGCACCACGCCCGTCGCGGCCTCCAGGCCGGGGAACGGGTGCAGCGTCGCCACGTCCGAGCCGCCGGCCTTGGCGATGGAGTTGGCCTCCTCGACCGGTATCTCCGGCTGGGTGACGAGGACGGCCACCCCTTGCGACTGCATGAGCCCGATGATCTCGTCGAGGCGCGCTTGCGTCGGCTCCTGGCCCTCCACGTTCTCCACGATGGCAAGCTGGTTCACGCCGAGCAACCGGAACAGGTCAGTGAACGCCGCGTGCATAGAGACGACCTTGAGCCCCGCGAACGTGGAGACGTTGCCCTGGATCCGCAGCAGCAGCGCGTCGAGCGTGGCCTGGTACGTCGCGTTGTACCCCTGGATGGCGGTGACGTTCCCAGCCGGTAGCGAGAAGTTCGCAACCAGCTCGTTGGCGACCTTGCTCGCCATCTCCTTCACGTTGTTCGGATCCAGCCACACGTGGGGGTTGAGCTCGCCGCCCAGCCCGGGATCCGGCTGCATCATGCCCGCATCGACCAGCTCGAGGACGGGAGGGGTCGGGCTCATCGTGCCCAGGGTGCTGGCCAGCCAGGGCTCCAGGTCTTCCAGGCCCATCGAGACGATGAGGTCCGCGTCTTCCATGGCCTGCACCTGGGTGGGGGTCGGCCCCTGGTACGTGTGGATGTCCACGCCGGCCGGGACGATGGATTGAACCGATGCCACCTCGCCAGCCACGTTGACGACGATGTCGTAGGGGATGAGCATCGTCGTGACGATATCGAGTGCCGGGGCGGATGCCGCTGGCTTGCCGCCAGGGATCACGCCGGTGTCCTTGTCGTTCGATGCCTGGTAGGGGATCGCGAGCGTCCCGAGGAAAAGCAGGCCGAGCAAGATGGTAAAGCCGCCCATTCCTTTCATCGAATGCGTTCCATTCATTTTTTGCACCTCTGCTTCGTTCGATGACATTACGTGTCGATTACGACGGTTCGTAATGATTACGACCCGTCGTAAAAGATAAATCTTGCGGTTGTTGGATATTCACGCAAAAGGTGGTATGGAACAATGACGGACATCCTTGACTTCTTCGAGGCGCTGGCGAGACCGTTCATGGCACGCTCCCTGGCCACGGCGCTCATCCTCGCAAGCATCTGTGCCATCGTCGGGATCTTCGTTATATTGCGACGCATGGTCTTCCTCGTCGACGGCATCTCGCACAGCGCATTTTCAGGCGGCGCGCTTGCCATCTTGATCGGATCGAACCCGCTCCTCACCATCACGCTGTTCAGCGTGCTCTCGGCCTTCAGCATCGGCGCGATCAAGGAGAAGGGCAAGCTCAACAACGAGACGGCGATCGGCATCATCTTCTCCTTCACTATGGCGCTCGGCATCATCTTCGTGGGCCTCATCAGAACCTACACGACGGGGGTTCAAGGACTCCTCTTCGGCAGCGTGACGAGCATCGACGAGGAAGAATTCGCCATCATCGTCCTCACGGCCATCGGGGTCGTCGCCGCCATGCTCTTGTTGAAGCAGAAGTTCTTCTTCATGACCTTCAACGAGGAGCTCGCGAAGGCCTACGGGCTGCCCGTGCGGGCGCTCTCGTACGCGTTCCTCGCCATCGTCTCCCTCGTCATCGTCGTGTGCCTGAAGGCGGTGGGCGTGATCCTTCAGATCGCCATGATCGTCACCCCCGCCGCGTGCGCCTACCAGCTCACGTACAACACGAACAAGATGCTCTTGCTTGCCATCGTCATCGCCCTAGTCGGCGCGTTCCTCGGGTTCATGCTCGGGTACGTCCTCGAGATCGCCCCCTCCGCGAGCATCATCGCCGTGTACACGGCCATCTTCGTCGTCACGATGGTAGCTTCACCCAAGCGGCGCCACAAGCGGGCGATGCTCGACGAGAAGATGTGCATCGAGTGCAACCGCGCCCTCGCGGCGACGGGGGCGTGCGAGTACTGCGACGTGGACGCCGCGGCGGGCCACGACGGCCACGAGCACGGCGGAGAGCACGCGAATCATTGACATGGTGGCAGACATGGATCAGAACGACGAATGCCCGCACGGCGGCCATAACCCCTTAATCGAGCTCGATAGGGTCAGCGTGAACATCGCGAGCTCGGTGATCCTTCGGGACGTCACCTTGCGGGTCGACAAGGGGGAATACATCGGCCTGATCGGGAAGAACGGCTCGGGCAAGACCACGCTGTTCCGCACGATCCTCGGCCTCGTCCCGCCATCGGCGGGGACGGTCAAGGTCTTCGGTGAGGCTCCGAGGGGGGCGCTCCTCAAGCGGATCGGTTACACGCCGCAGATGCGGTCGATCGAGCACGAGTTCCCGGCCACGGTCGAGGACATCGTCGCGCTCGGCTTGGGCGATGCCACGGGACCGTTCGGTATGCTCACGAAGGCCCAGCGATCCAAGATCCAGCTCGCCCTCCACAAGGTGAAGATGGAGGGGTACATCAACCGCCCGATCGGCCACCTCAGCGGCGGCGAGCAGCAGAAGATCATGCTGGCACAGGCCCTCGTGCGCGAGCCCGAGATCCTGCTCCTCGACGAGCCCACGAGCGCGCTCGACCACATCATCATCAAGGACTTCCTCGGGCTGCTCACTGACCTCAACAAGGTCTACGGGATCACGCTGATCGTGATCCAGCACAACCTCGACCTCGTCATCCCCTTCTGCTCGCGCCTGGTGATCTTGCGGCGGTCGATCGTCTTCGACGGGGATCCAAAGGACGAACGCGTCGCCGAGACCGTGCGCGCGTCGTTCATGTAACGACTTCTGTCAAGCGGATACTGGAACCTCGAGCGCACTCTAACTATGAGGTTGGACAAAGTTGGACACCTCGTCCGGGCGGGTCGTTAGAGGAAACCCGCGGCTCCCGTCTCGCTTGCGAG
>JAFGBX010000360.1 GCA_016932935.1 Promethearchaeota archaeon
ACGTTGTCCGACCACGCCACGGCGATGCCAACGAAGTTATCGGTCGCGTTGCAGCCCTTGACGGTCACGTGGCTACAGTTGTTCAGGTAGATACCCGCATTCAGGTACGCGCTGGCCCCGCTCACCGTGCAGTTCTCGATGACGAGGTAGTCGCTCGTGTTGTTGATGTATATCGCCGCGCCCGACGCGCCGGCGCTGGTTACCTCGGCATACGTGATGGTGAACGGATCCCCTTGCGTGCCGGTGCCGTTGCCAGAACAAAAAGCGGCGAGTTCGGTGTTGTTGTTGATGAAGATCGGCGGGCTGCTCCACGATGGGAATTGGGTTCCAGCATCCAAGTGTTTCGGCGACGGGGTGGGATCCCCCGCGCACAAGAACATGATGGCGGAGAGGATACCAACGCCCAACAAGAGCTTCTTGAATAAATCGGCTCGGTTGAATTGTTTTACGACCATGATCTCTCATTCCTCGTTCTTTCGGGGGACGGGTGAGGGTTCACAAGGCAAGAATCCCTCTCGCCGTCGGCGTAATTCGCGTAGTAACAGGCCATTGAAAAAAGGATGTGGAACAGCTTTTTTCCGAGGAGGGAGGCACGGTGGCTTGTGGCGACTTGAATCTCGATCCCCGGCACACCAGCACGCATCTCGCCTGCCCCTCGGCATTCCAAACGTCCCAATCATCGCCTTTCTCGATATTTTAGAGAATCGTTAATTTCTCCTTGAGGTGATCCAACATCGCATGAAGCATTTTTCAATACTAGCGTTCTAGCGCCCTAGAACATGGATCGTTTTCGGCTGGATCTACAAGAGAGTTCCTTTTGGGGGAAAGAACGCCTACTTCCTTCCCGCGAGAAAAGAATACAACAAAAATGTGCCCGAACGGCAAGATTTCTCAAGGAAGAAGAGATCTTGGACTGGTAGTTGAGCATTCACGGTCGCACGCGTGCGAGATCGGAATTCTTTTATCGGCATGATGCGATTCTAGAGACAACCGGTCTAGTGACATGCGGGTGGACTGCCATTCCGACTAACGACGAACAATATATCCTTAGAACCCTGGCGGAGAACAAGGGCGAGATGGGCTTCAAGGAGCTCAACGAGAAATGCGCGGACAAGTTCGAGGGTAGCCGCATCATCCTCAAGAAGTTGAAGGAACAAGGCTTGGTCTCGTTCGACGGCGTGGTGCCGGCGTTCGGCGCAAAGATCAAGCTGGTCAAGGAGGAGGATCGGTCGCTCGCTCTCAAGGCTGCCAAGGAGGAGGCGGCATCCGGCACCATGTCGCGCGGCCCACCCACCGACGCGACGCTCGCGATCTTGAAGCTGTTGAAGGACAAAGGCGGGAGCCTGACCTACAAGGAGCTCATCGAACAGCTGGGCGATTATTTCGAGGGCCTTCGCTTGGTGTTGAGAAAGATGAAGGAGCAGGGCCGGATCGACTTTGAGGGCGACTTCCCGAACCCGCCGTCTGTCATCAAGGTGAAGGAGGGGTAAGCCGGCTGAAAGCGGCACCAGTCCGGCCCCCTTGCCTTGCGCACGCGTGGAGCCCTTAGAGGGGCAGGCACGACCCTGGACGAGAGGGAGCGGGCTTGGTGAACCCAGCGCCATCCAGGACGAACGGCTCCTCTCTTCTTACCCGATCTCAACACCACAACGAACGACAGACAGGTGCATCTGATGAACCCGCGCGCACGCGTGCCACATGCCCTCCCCAAGCACGCTACCGCGTTCGTCGACCGCGCCATCAGAATCGTGGAAAGGCACATCCCGAGCGCTGCGTATGCACTCTTCCTGTTCGGATCCTTGAGCCACGCCCGGGACGGGGCGGATTGCGTGGATGGAACGAGCGATGTCGATTTGCTCTTCATCGTCAAGGATGGATGCGATGAGGCTGTGCGCGATGCCTGGCCCGAATTGAACGCCCTCCAGCAGCATTACTTCGATGATGTCGGCACGAGGCGCGGGATCGTCCCGGCCATCCTACGCGCCGTCGAGCGCCAGACGGGCATGCACGAGAGCATCTTCTTGACTCGGGAACGCGACTTCAAGGAAGCACGCTTTTCCAGGATCTTCACGACGAACAAGATCTTGTCGCGGCTGCTCGCCCCAACCAGCATCGTCTTTGGTTCCGCCCTATGCCACATGAAGCGCATCCACGGGGACGCGGCCTTCGATGGCGCCGTGCGGTCGGTGAAGGCCGCCGTCGGTGTGGGGAAGAGCTTGCTCCCCGACCTCGCGAGGAGCATGCTGATGAATGCCGCGCTCGTGATGGGGGCCGTCGTGCTGCTCCCGCTGACGAAGCGGGCCACGCGATACGCCGTGGAAGCGACGAAGTGGTCCATGTACGCGGTGACCTATTCCATGACCGGCGAGCGGCCTTCGAAGCCTTGCCAGCTGCGGTTCTTCTCGGGGCTCGGGGTCAGCCCCGCCTTCCTCGGTCGCTGGTTGGAGCTGGGCCGCCGCTACGCGCCGGACGTCAAGTTCTCCCTTGCAGCACTCTGGAACGTGGTGAGGATCCACGCGCTCGGCTTCAAGATGCGAGGAACGAGGCGCTGGTGAGCGCCGTCATTCCTTTTCCCACATGTATTTCTCGAGCAGCTTGGTGATAGTCTCCGTGATCTCGTCCCGATCCTTTTCAACCACCGGCTGAAACCCGACCCGGGCGATGTACATGCCGTTACCCTTGTTCGTGATCTTGATCTCTGAATACGTTGCGAGCTCCTTTATCTCCGTGAGGATGAAGCCCATCTCGCGAAGTGGTTCTAGTTTCGAGTCAAATTCCTTTTTGAATGGCACGGTTTCTCACGTTCAGACCATCGTTTTCCGTATGACTTAGGGCGTTTCGTGGTTTAATACGTTTCGTCGGGGGATCCATCGACCCGTGCAAGATCGCTATCGCAGACTTCCATTTCTTTCAGAGCCGCGATAGACCGGCCGCGAGGAGCGAGGCTCAAACGCGCTCCAGGGGGTTGATCTGCTGCGCCGACGGGGCCTTCACGACGAGCTGGCCGGCGGGGCGGAACCCGACCCACGTGATGAACGCCATGCTCGGGTCGTTTTTCTCGTAGACCTCGCATTGCAGGCAGTCGACCGCCTTGTCCTTGAAGAAATCGTACGCTGCCAAGCCGATCGCAGTCGCAAGTCCCTTCTGGCGGAACCGCGGGTGCACGGCGATGCCGCAGATGACGCCCAATCGCTCGACCTTCCCGGTCTCGTTCGTGCGCGTCTCGATCTTGTTCACGATGAACGCCGCGTCCGCGCCATACATGGTTCCCATGATAATGGTCGACTTCTCGAAGATCGCGCGCATGTCGGCCTCCGTGACGGGGCGGTACGGGTCGGGGCATTGGAAGAACGACGCGTTGTACAGGTCGACCAGGCGGGGGATGTCCGCCTCGCCCGCGACCCAGGACTTGAGTAGCGGCCTGACCTGGCGCGTCTTCGATGCCATCTCGGCGAGCTTCTCGGGAGAGACCTTGTTCATCGGAAGGTTCATAATGATGTACCGGAAGGCCGGCGCCGCGTCCCCGGCCTTCGCGCCCTCGACCTCGACGACCCTGGTCATCTTCAGCCTTCGAGCCCGCTGGTGGATGTCCCCCACGCTCGGCGCCGGTCGCTTCAAAGGAAGAACCTCCTCGGCCCTCGTCTGTTCGGCTATTTGAAGTTGTAGTGCTTGCGGATCTTCTTCTTGACGTGCCAGGTGCAGTCCAAGCCCTCGGGAAAAGTGACCAAGTCTCCCTTCGTGAAGGATATCTCACCGCCCTTCCACGTGACTGTCACGTCACCTTCTAGCACGTAGAAGGTCTCCTCGCTGTCGTAATGCCAGTCGAACGTGGACGCATCCTTCTCCCAGATCGACCATTTCTTTGCCGCTTGGATCTCTGACTCGGTTGGTATCTTCTTCGTCGGATCAGCCATGGTTGCTCACTTGTGCTTGACATCCCCTTCAAGTGTATTAAATGCGTGACGGCGCGTGGATGGATATGCTGATGGGGGCTTCAGTCCGCTTTCTTCCTGGGCGCGGTCGAGAACAGACCCTTGAACATGTCCTTGAACTTGTCGATCTTGTCATCGGGCACGGTCTCCACGTGGCCTGCCTGCAGGGCGCCCCAGTAGATCATTGCCATCTTCTCGACGAGGCTTGCCGCCTTGACCGCCTTGTCCAGGTCACGCCCGCACGCGACCACGGCATGGTTCGTGAGCAGGCACGTGTTCGTGTCGCCCATGGCCTCCAGCGCGGCCCTGCCGAGGTCGTCCGTTCCAGACTGGGTGTAAGGGGCGCGCCGCACGGGGCCGCCGAGGAAGATGACCATCTCCTCGAAGATGACCGGGATCTCCTTCAACGCGAGGCCCAGCATGCTCGCATAGGGGGAATGCGTGTGGATGACGCAGTTGACCTTCGGGCGTGCCCGGTAGATGGCCACGTGGAGCTTGTATTCCGACGACGTCGGCTTGCCCTGGCTGATCTGCGTCCCGTCCATCTTCAGGTGCACGACGTCGTCCACGGTCATCCTCGCGTAGTCGTTCTGGGACGGCGTGATGAAGAACTCGTCGGCCTTCTTCACGCGCACGGAGACGTTCCCCTCGCCGAACTGCACGAGTCCCATGTTGTATATCGCCTTGGCCCCCGCGACGACTTGCTCCTTGTGTTCCTTGAACTCATCGAGGTTCTCTTGCGACATGAACGGAGCTAACGACCTCTAGTTCAAAAAAGTTTCACTGACGGGGGAACAGACGGCAAAATGAATGAAAGAAGGGATGATGCGGGATTAGACGGATCCCTCCCCCTTTCGACCGAGCAGCGCGGCGGTCGTCGCGTCCAACTTCTGCGTCCGCTCCTTCGGCTTGCGATGGTACGGATCCCAGGCGATGTAGACGACGAAGAAGCCGATGACGATGAATGTAACGATGCAGAGTGTCGTGAAAGTCTCGATCTGCGGGTAGGCGGGGTTGGGCATGCGGCTGCCCATGATAGGCCAGGACGTGTAGATGGGCCTCCGCACGAGCCAGATGTCGAGCAGAAGCGCCAGCTGGTAGTATAGGTTCTCGGACTGTAACTGGTCGAACGTGAACGTGACGTCGACGTCTTGGCCGAGGTCTTCATGGAGCTGGATGAACTTCTGGAACGTCCAGGTGTCTCGGGATCCGTTCGTGGCACGGTGGGGACGATCGACGTTGAACAGGTCGTGATCAGTGTTGTTAAACTCCGGATCGTCTGGATCATTGCTCGTGCCGTTGAAGAAGAGCTCGTGCATGGCCCACGCGCCGACCCGCGGGAAGCCGGTGTTCTTCATGATTCGGAACCGCGTGAGTATGTCCTCGTAGTCCGAGTTCATGGTTACGACGTACGGGACGCCGCGGTCGCCGAAGTGGTAGTTCATGTCGTTTGCATACGCGAGCACCGACAGGTTCGACCCGGGGCCCGTCTGGTAGACCATCGAGGCGATGTGGTCCCAGTCGGTCGGGGGCACGATGCTGATCTTGAAGAACTCCTGCTGCGCGTCGTCCATGTCGACGAAGTCGAAGATGTGGAAGTCGAAGAAGGCACCCGCGATGAAGTTTTCCTTGCTCCTGCAATATGCCAGGAAGTCGACCATGTTGTTCGAGGCGAGGACGTGCGACTCGGGCCCGTCCATGTATTCCATGACCAGGTTCGTGATGCTGCCCGAGATCTGCTGCGTGCGCTCGAGGTCGAGCACCAGGCCGCGATAGTCCTGGGATAGGTTCGGGCCGTCCCCCACGTAGTTGATGATGCCCTCCGACCTCAGCCACTCGCGCATGTCGTCGTAGAACCGCCTGAACCGGTCGATGTTCCCGTCCCATAGGTATTCGTCGACGGATCCGAAGACCGAGTTCTCGATGACCGGCATGATGTCCCACGTGATGCTCGCCGATGTCAGGTTTTCCATGATGTCCACGATGACGTCCCCAAAAGCCGGTTGCTCCCGCATTTCCCGGATGTACGGGACGACGACCGACACGTTGATGCCCCAGTTCGACGTGTTCCCGTTGATCGTCAAGAGGGTGTTGAGCACCTCGGGCTGGGTGTACCAGTCCCAGTCGCCCTTCTGCTCGGAGCCGATCGCCCAGTGGATCTCCATGACGTCGGCTTCTTGGCCCTTGGGCACGGTGATCGTCGTCGCGGGCCAGGTCCCGATGATGAAGGGGAGGGGGACGATCCCGACCGCGCCGATGACGAGGAAGATCGAGGCGATCTCGAACTTTTTATCGCGTGGCTTCCACCGGGGCGTGAATGTCAGTTCCTCATTCGTCGTCGCGATGAGGGCAGCGTTCGAGAGGAGGTTCAGCACGCAGAGGGGCAAGTAGATGAAATCAAGTAGGCTCAGGAACCCGGAGAGCAAGGCACACAAGAAATTCCCTATCACGACCACGCCGATGCATTTCCTACGGCTCAGTGCCCACCACGCCACGAAGAAGGCGATCATCGCCCCGGCCGCCATGGGCAGGTATAGCAGGGATTCGATGGGGTGGCGTACGATCATCAAGTAGAAGGCGATCCACAGCAGCGAGAAACCCGTGATCCCCGCGTTCAGGAGCGCGGTGATTTGCGGGATGTGCCACGACGAGAGGGCCCTCAAGAACACGTCCTTCTCGAAGACCCCGTCGATCGCGCCCATCAGGCCATAGGTGCCCCCGAGGACGGCCGTGACCGTGTATATGGCCCGGTCGACGATGGCGAAATTCAGGTCCTCCGAGCCGAGGTCGATGCTATACCTCGACACCATCGAGCCGGTGACTTGGTTGAAGGTCATGAAGAGGAAGACGACCCCGAAGAGCAGCACCAAGCCGCCCACCTTCTCCTTTATGGGATCACGCATGAGGTATGCTCCCGTGAACATGATGGCCGCGATGACGGCAGGAACGAAGCCATACGTGCCCATTTCCCCCAGAATGCAGAGGCAATACACGCCACCGCCGATGGCGAAGCCGCTACCGACGAAGGCGTGCACGAGCCGCTGGTCTTGTGAGACTCTCATGATGCGATTCCTTCCTTGTACTAAGTTGGGATACTAGATTCTTAACTAGCAGTTATAATAATCCTCCCTTTCGCTGTTAACTCCGACCATCGCCATAGACTGCGAAGAGCCTAACTGAGAGCCTATCATTTATATGAGGAAGAGTGGAAATAGATTTAGAGATACTGGTGGAAAGTGCTGAGAGCACCGGTTGTGGAGAAAATGCTGCAAGTCGATTACGCGGGCCTCATGTTCTCTTTGGATTGGTGGTTGCGGGTTTCATTGATATCATTATGCGCGGTCTTCTGGATCTACGCGCTCGTACTCGCCAGGAAGGCAGGAGCGGCGGGCATATCCGTTAAGAAGAAATACTTCATATCGTTCTCGTTCTTCTTCTTGTCCTTCGTGTTCAACTTCCTCCAGACGGAGCTGCGGATCGCGGAAGTCTTCCAGTACCTGGACGTTATTCCAGACGGCTTTGACTACTTCATCGGTATGCCGGACGAGTGGATGGCCTTCATGTTCTTGTTCTTCTTCCTGGGGGCGGTTCCCATGGCATTCGCTATCGAGAGGTACTTGCTGATGCACAAGAAGGTCGTGCTGACCCTGTTGAGTATCATCGCGCTCGCCATGACGATCAGCTTGTTCATCTTCAGCATCGGGCCAAATTATAACGGCGTGTTGATCTATGTCGTGATAAGCGTCGATTATCTAGCGATGATAGCCGTCACCTTGAGCGTGCTCATCTTGTACCTCCGGATCGCCATCATCGGCTCGGGGAACTTGCGGGTGGTCGGGCTGCTGATCTTCTTTGGCTTCATCTGCGAGGTGGCTGGACTGATCTTGAGCTCTGATACGAAGGAAATCGGCCACGGCATCATGCTCGTCGGTTTCGTCTTGATATTCATCGGGATGACACAGATGAAGTAATCGGCCAGTAGGCGATACCTTCCTTTATTTGTTCCATGTTTCTTTCTCATAGCGTGGCATTGTGCGAACGTTTGAAAAAATCATAGGAACTCGTTGAGATCCCATGCGAAGATCTCGAAGTTCGCGAGTGCCAGCGGGATCCAGATGGCAAGGATGGCGACAAGAGCTATCGTGGCGATTTTGATCACTACGAGGGACGGGCCGAGCCATTTATAACCCGGCATCTTCCTCGCGTTCCTCTCGCCCGGAATGGGATGTTTGGTACCGGCAATTGCGAGGAAGGGGGGTACGAGCAGTATCACGGCCAGCAGTATGATCGTCAAGGATCCGATCGATTCTTCGAGCCAGAAGTCCTGGTACATGAAGCCGAAGACCGATCCGGCCGGGTTCTCGGCGCCCTTGAGGTTCCCGAGGAACGTCGCACGGCGCACAAAGGGGAACGAAACGCTCGTGTAGTCCTGTATCTCGTCGAGCATTCTGATTAGTCCGGCCTCGCCCCACTTGCCGAGAAACATGTCACCGCTGGCCTTCCCCAGGTAGAAGATCTTGATCTCCGGGATGCCGACCGCGTGGCAGATCTTCACGTCCGTCAGGAACTCGTCGAGCCCGCCGGGATCCCGGTACAGCGGGAGCTCGTCCGACGTGACGCCGATCGACATCGACGCCTTGGCCAGCAAGCCAGGGCCGCCTTGCTGCAGCATAAAGTGCTTGATCCACCGCGCCCACTCGTACGTGAACACGGGGCTGGGCTCGTCGTACTCGATGGCTATCTCCGTCCGGTAGACCATCCAGTCGAAGTGTGACACGTTCCAGGTCGGGTCGAACGGGACGAAGTTGATGGTGGACACGTCCTCGTCGCCGTCCAGCAGGTCGTTGATGGTCATGAGGTAGGTCGTGGAGAACAGCTGGTAGCCGCGGCCCGTGACGAAGTCAGCGAGCTGCTTGACCATCTCCTTCATGGTGGCGTACTGCGTCGCGTTGAAGCGCGCAAGCCCTCGCATCTCCTCGTGGTCGAAGGTGAAGCCAAGGAACGGGTTGTCGTGCAAGCCATTGGCGTCCCAGAAGTTCATCGTCGAGTTCAAAGTACTAATCCGCTGGGCGAGCTCGGTCTCGTTTTTCGGGACACCCGTCACCGGCACCACCTCGACGCCGAAGCTTGCGTACCGCGCCGCCCCTGCCAGGTCGGTGGTTGAAAACCACCCGTATAGCCGGATGTTGTTGCTGCCGATGATGGATAACGTACTGTTCGGGCACTCGCTCTGGGATCTGAACCCACTCTCCCAGAACGAGACACGCATCGCATTGCTGGGATCCCGCTCGAGCGTAATGGTCGCTGGCGGTTGGAAGGTCATACACGCGCCCGCCAGGCTCGTGGCAAGAAACACGAGCGAGACCGCGCTTCGAACCGTATCTTTCCCCTCGCGGCCCGTGATGAACGATATCAAGTTGCGCCACGAGGAAAAACCGGCCGGGTGCTTGGGGGTCGTGATCGGGATGGGAAGAGCCTTCCGCTTGACGATGAAGAGTGCCACCAGCACCACGACGACCCCGCCGATCAACCCGATCACGTGCAACGGGCGCCCGCTGGACGAGATGGGATCCTCCCATCCAGTGAACCCCACGAGGCCCGGAAAGATGGCTGCGTAGACCATCGCCGCTGGTTCGAGGGACAGGGGGAGGATCGTCGCGAACTCGATCGCCATGACCAAGAGCATGCCGAGCAAGTACCCCATCAAGACGCGGCGGGCATAGACGCTTCGGAGGAAGAGCAGCAGCACGACCGGCCCTGCAACGACGAGCACCCCGGCCCACCAGTAGAAGCCCCAATCGTACCAATCGGTCGCTTGCGAGTACATAATTGCTGCGGGGAACCAGATCGCGCCGTTGATGATAGAGAGGCTGGCGACCGAAATTACGAGGAACCAGAAGCCCCAGGCCTTGAGGAGGTCAGCGCGTGCGCCCATTCGGCCCCGGCGCTCGGGTATGGCTATCAGGCCAGCGCGCTCCTTGATCGAACGGGCCTTCGGGTCGAGCGCGATCTCGTCCGGATGCTTCAAGAAGATGAACATTATCACGAGCCACGCACACGTTCCAGCAAGGCCGGCGGGAACCGTGGCGATCATCGCGGCGTAGGGGGGAGCCCCGGCCAGGCAGAGGAGGGCGGGAAGTAGCGGGGAGAAAGAGACCACGTAACCGATCGCCTTCAGGGCAATAGCCGGGCCGAGACGGCGCTGGCGCCAGTAATGCTGCCCCTGGTAGGTGATGGCCCTGCCGGAATAAAACGCCGCTAGGAAGCACGAGATCGCGAGCAACCCGCACACGACGATCACGTACACCGCTGCGGCTATGAAGTCCTCGATGTAGAGCGTGTTCAACAAGGTTTCGTTTCCCGTCAAGACGTACTCCAACACCTTCTGCACCTGGAACTCGGGAAGGAGGTAGGTGCAAACCAAGGTCAAGATGCCGAAGAGCGCGACCGCCGTGCTCGCGTTCTTCACCTTCATGAGCGTCTCGTTCCCGGATGCTAGCGCGGTCTGCTCGTTCTTCCACTTGAAAGCAAGCACCATGCGTTCGATGACGGTGAAGTGCCTCGCCCGGAACCGGGCTTCCTCGTGGGCGAGGACGTTCGTCGCAAACCGGTTCAGCACCATCGCGCCGATTATCAGCAATGATGCGATGATGGCAAACGTCTCGAACCGGTTCTCGAGGAAATCGAACGCGGCGATAGCCAGGGGATCCAATGTCAAGATGTCCAAGGGGTACAGCTGCTGGAACACGGTTACCGCGAGCACGAAGCCGGCAACCTGGCACGTCGCCATGACGATCCAGAGCACGGCGCCGGCGATGTTCCGAGTTTTCTTGCTGAACCTGTCTGGGATGAGGGTGAAGATGAGAAAAGGGATTGGTAACAGGAGGACGGAACCGAGTGCGAAAAGGACGCAAGCGAAAACCTTCTCCCGCGTTCGTATGGGTGCGGGAACGACCGGGAAGATGGGCTCTTCCGTTCCTTCCATAGAGGAATGAGCCAGAAACCCAATATAATGTTTGTCTTGCGCCCGGCAACCACACTTCGGACGGGCCATCCAGGTGATCCTTGATGAAAAGGGCTCGTTTGGGCGACAAATAATGATTTAAGGCGCCACGACCGGATGTGCTACGATCACCTTTCACGAGGGCATGAAAGCCTCATGAAGCAGAAAATGACCGCCGTCATCTTGCGGAACGACCACGACCCCGAGCCGTTCCACGACGCCAACAGGAGGCTCGTGCACCCGCTCGCCGCGTCCTTCGCGTCTCAGTCCGCGCAGGTGGCGAGGATACCGGCCTGGATAGACACGCTGCCGAACCGCGTCGCGATGAAGGCCACGTTCCTAGAGATGATAAAACCGGATTAGGCTTTCCAACGCATCATCCACGGCGTGCACGGACGAATGACGGACATCAAGGGAAGGACGGTACTCGTCACGGGGGGGCGCGGCTTCATCGGCGCCCACGTCGCCCGTCGATACATCGCCGAGGGCGCGCGGGTCGTCTTGCTCGACGACCTCTCCTCGCCCAACCCGGTGACCATCGAGGGCGCCCGGTTCGTCGAGGGAAGCGTCAAGGACGCGAAGCTGGTCGAGGATGTAGCGGAGGGTGCAGACGTCATCTCCCACCAGGCCGCCGTGCTGGACATGTTCAAGGGCATCGACGACAAGGTTGCCGAGCTGGACGTGAACGTGGTCGGGACGATCAACGTCTTGAACGCGGCGCTGAAGGCTGGCGTGAAGAAGGTCGTCTACGCGTCATCGTGCGGCATGTACGGCCAGTCCGAATACATCCCCCAGGACGAGAAGCACCCGAAGAACCCGGCCTGGCCATACGGGATCACGAAGTACGCTGGCGAGCTCTACTGCCAGCTCTACACGCGGCTGCACGACCTGCCGACGGTCTCGCTGCGGTACAGCGAGGTGTACGGGCCCGGCGAGTGGTACGGGCGTGTCATGACGTTGTTCATCAAGCGGTTGCTCGAGGGGAAGCCGCCCGTCATCTTCGGGGGTGGAAAGCTATTGAGGGATTACGTATTCATCGACGATGTCGTCGAGGCCAACGTCCTGGCGACATTGAACGACGACGTGAACGGGATGGCGCTGAACATCGGCGGCCCCGAGCCGCTGAGCGCTGCCAGGATCGCCGAACTCGCTTGCGCGATCGTGGACCCCTCGATCAAGCCCGTCCACGACGACCCCGCCCCGGGCACGAGCAGCGTGCACCAACCTGGTCGACGCCGGCTCGTCCATGAGCTCAACGACTTCGTGCTGGACAGTAGCCTGGCGAGGCAGCGGCTCGGCTGGCAGCCCAAGGTACTGCCCGAGGAAGGAATACGACGGGAGGTCGAATGGGTAAAAAAGCACAAGGGTCTATGGGACGTCGCAGCCCGTGTCTGATCACGACTTCGCGTCTTCCAGCTCGCGTGCGATGTATTCGTAGCACACGTCGGTGGGATCCTCGTAGCCCTTCAGCTTCTCCTTGAACGCCTCGGTGAACCTCCCAGCGTCGGGGGGGCCGGAGAGTGCTTCCATCGCCCTGTCCACCACGGCAGCCGGGTCCTTGACGTGGTGCAAGGGGAACCCGTTGTCCATCAAGAAGTGCTCCTGCCAGGCAGTCTCGCCCGGGAAGAACTCGATGGACGGGATGCCCATCAGGCTCGACTCTCGGACGATGGTCCCGCCACCGCTGGCAACGAGCGCGCTGTAGAACATGAAGTCCTGGATGCGGGGGATGTAACGGGTCACGACGACGTTCTTGCTGCCGAGGCGCTCGGTCTCCTTCTTCAAGAAGGCTTCTTGCTCGGGGAGCCGGACGAGGAGGAAGAACTTGTGGTTCGGGAACGCTTTGACGATGGGCGGGAGGAATTCCGCGATCCGGGTCTCCTCCGGCCGCATCACCTGGCGGAGGTACTCCGTGTGGGTCATCTCTGTCCGCATAAGCACGTATTGGCCCTTCTCGACGCCCATCAAGTCGAGCACCCCGGGATCGGGGCGATACCTGGCGATCCATGCGATCTCGTCGATCCCGTTGTAGCGAACCAGCTGTTCCTTCGAGGCGCCAAGCTTGAAGTATTCATCCGCAGGGATGCACCTGGGGGTGATGATGTGCCCGGCGAGGGCGTGCGTGAGGCGGGCGACCGCTGCGCTGCGGGGCTCGTCGTTGAAGAATATCGACTTGATGCCGAGGCCGAACGCGATTCGGATGTGCTCCACGGAGCCGAACGATACGGAATGGTCTGGGTTGAACTCGTGAACGACGGGTAGCAATGCGCGTAGCCGCTCGACGTGTGCCTCGAGCTTGCCGTACAACGTGGCACCCCCGTGCTTCCCGACGAGCTTGTACGGGATGCCCAGCTCGTCGAGCACTTGCCGGTTGTTCCCGAAATCCCGCGCCGTGTACAAGAGCTTCGCGCCCTCCCGCTCCAGGCGCTTGAAAAGGCCGTGGAGCATGATCCCTCCCTTCTGGTGCTCGATGTCGACCCAGATCCGCTTTCCGGCGACGGCCATATCATTCACTCGGTTCGTTCATGGACCTTATTCGAGGCAATGCTTAAGATGGTTCGTCCCCATCTCGGTACGTGTATCGATCCGAGGAGCATGCGTGTTGACCGCGCCCGACCTTGACAGCCCCTTCGTCGACCTCCGGAAGCTCGACGTTCATGCAGTCTACGGGGCGCAGCCCGTGGCTTTCTTCATCGCCGGGCAACTGGTGCACCATGTCATCGTCGGCATGGCCCGGCGCGTGCAAGACAGGGCAGAATTGGAGCGTGTCGCCCGAGTGGCGGGTGGAGACGCTACCACGTGGAGCCCGCACGAGCGAGAGGCCATCGAGTGCCTGGTCGCCAAGCAGCGAGTGGGCCGCGCGGAAGAATGGATCCTGTCGAGGTACATCAAGAAGCGGGGCACCGAGGTGTTCCGCGACGTCACGGGATCCTCTGGAACCCCGTTCACCAGTATCAGCCATTCCGCCGCGGCCGTCGTCGTGTCGCTCTCGGACGTCCCCGCCGGGATCGACCATGAAGTGATCGAGCCTCGGGGCAAGAGCTGGTCGAGGCGGATGGATCCTGGCGGCGATACCAGGCGCCTCGCGGGCTTTCTCTCCGCGTGGCTTCGGCCGTCGTTGCCAGAGACCGAAACCATGGTCTGGGCGGCGAAGGAGGCATCGCTCAAGGCATGGGGGATTGCGCAGGTTGCTTCGGTGCCCAGCGTGAGGATCGACGGGCGCGAAGGACGCATTTGCGCCAGTATAATGGACGGGACGGCCGACGAACGCCGCTGCAAGGTCTTGTTGCGCGTGGAAGAAGGCTGCGTCCTCGCCCTCGCGCTCAACGACCAAGAGTGAAAAGGCCTATTCACCGTAGTAGAGAGTGGCCCAGTTCACGAGCCGAGACATGAACAGCATCCCGTCCCAAGGGGAGTCGAATAGGTGCATCTGGCCCACGTTCACGCACCTGGCAACGCCGCGCGACGTGGCAGCGTCTGCGAACGCCACCAACTTGGCCTTGTCGTCGACTGCGCAACCGATTGTCTGCACCTTCCTGGTCACGTGAGGCAGCACGGCCATGATGGAGTCCACCTCCTTGAGGAAGATCGTGCGGGACTCGATCGGCTCCTCCAGGCCCGGCCGCTTGTTGATGAGGACCGTCCAGTCGTTCTCCGGGGGGCAGATGACGCTCGCGTCCGGGTCGAGCGCGTGCTCTGCGCGCACGTTGATGATCCTAGTCATGATGAACGGGTCGATATCTGCTTTCGGGAACCGCTTGGAGAGCTTGCCCATTTCCTCACCCAGCAGCCGCGCGATGGAGGCGACGTCGACGCCACCCTTCTCGCAGAACACGACGTGCGGGGAGGTACAAGCCGCCTGGTCGAACAGGAGGATGTCGCTGGCGAGGAACCGGAGCGTGCGGGGGAGATCCTTCGAGCCGGTCGCCTCCCGGTCGAGCACCACGAACGAATACTTCGGGCCGAAGACCACGTCCTCGCAGTGCGCTCGCCGCGGTAGGCCCGTGATCGATTTGACCGCCTCCTCCCCGCCCCAGACGATCCGAACGTCGGCGGCGTTTGAGAGCTCCTCGTTCGCCTTCTGGTCGGTCCGGTCATAGTAGATGATCGACGTCGACTTGAGCAATTCCGTCCCGGTCAGGCCGTCGACCCGCGACGAGGCAAAGACCTTCAGCAGGCGCACCATGGTGTCGTGGCTCTGGGGTGGTATCCGGAGGATGTTCGCGTTCCCCACGATCATGGATTGAAACAGCGAGAACAAGCCGATCGTCGGCACGTTCCCGGCGATCCAGTGGCACGCGATGCCGCGGGGCTGGGCCTTGAGGCGCTTCGTTTCCCCGACGAAGTGGTCAAGATACGAGATGTCCTTCAAGTTTTTCTCGACGATCTGCATTATATTGGCTTTTCGAAGCCAGCTGGAGAGGAACGCAACGCCCTCGATGCCCGTCGTCGACGGATCCTTGATGATGTTATCGGAAAACTTCTGGAGCAAGTCGATGACCTTGCCCTTGTCTGTCTTCCTCAGCACCTCGAAGCCCGCTTGGACGGCCGGCAACAATGGATTGAGGGACTCGGCATCCTTGTGTGCAGGATGGAAGAACTCCCCGGCGAGCATGACGACCTCGATCATTCATCCTTCCTCCGCTCAGCGAACGTGTCCCCGCACCCGCGGGTCTCGGCACGCTCGACCCTCGACCGGAAGACGAAATACTTCCCCTTCCGACCGCACGGGCAATCGTCGACGCCGACCGTCTCGCCGACGTCCTCGGTAATGATGGCTTGACCAGGATAGCTCGATGGGATGATGCTCGCGATCTCGATGAGCCCCGGCTTGCCGTGTGGCTGCTCTTTCATCGTGTAGGGATCCCGGATGATGACTTCGGCAAAATCGGGCGCGTGCTTGTGCCCGGCCTCGCAATCGAGGAAGATGACGCCGAGCTGCTCCACCATCCCGTAGAAGTCGATGATGTTCTCTTGCTTCGTGTTGAAGGCGCTGGCAAGGGCTTTAGAGAACTTGTCCTTGGTTACGGCCTGTGCCGAGAGCTTCTTCCATCCCCCGCTGTGGACGAGTTTCATCGCGGGAAAGTCGAGTTTCAGACCAGCGTCTTGTACCTGTTTCAAGAAACGAGTCCAGATGATGTACGTGAAGCCAGACACGAGGATTTCCTGGCCCTTGAACTCGGCCATGAAGTTTTCCAGCCTTTCGCGATTGAGGAAGAGTTCACCGTCCTTTTCGTCCATCACGTAGACCAGCTTCTTGCCGAAGTTGCTGATGCCGCGTATGGCTGCGCCTCGGGCGGATAGCGTGTCAGCGTCGCCCTTGTTAACGCCCTCCGTGTCGATCGCGAGGACGGGGCGGCGGGCGCCGCCGATGAAGTCCTTGAGGATGGCGACCAGGCCCTTCGACTGGCGGAGGGCGGTCTCCTTGTTGATGTAAATGCGGCTGGGGATCCCGCTGGTCGTCGCGCTCGAGTTCAACACCCGGGAGACCTGGTCATCTGGGCACGTCTTCAGGGCGAACTTCTTGAACATCGACACGGGTATCGGGGGGATGTCCGCGATGCTCGCGTAGGCCGAGGGTTCCTTCCCCAAGGTCGTGTAGAACTTCTCCAGCTGCGGTGAGAAGGCGGCGTTCTCCTTGACTTGCTGCGCGAGGACGGGGAGCAAGGCCCCCTCCTTCTCGGCTTGCGGGAGCTTGAACTGCTCCCTTGCGATCAGATCGTTCACGGTCTGTTTAAGATCCAATCCTCGAGCACCAGCAGGTTTTCCTTCTTCATCCGGACGGGGGAGGTCGAGATCGACGGATCCTTCAAGGCTGCCTCGGCCCACTTGTCAGGATCCAACTTGCCCTTTATGAGCTCAGTCTTGCGATAGGTGTCGAAGCCGATGGCATCGTACGCGTCTAAAAACTCGTCATATTCTGGCTTCTTGGTCGTATCCTTGAGCCAGAGGATCGTTTGCTTCAACGTGAGGAGGATCGACTGGCCGTGGGGCACGCCGGGCACTTGTTCCTCGATCGCGTGGGCGAGCGCGTGGCACGCGCCGACGAACGCGTTGCCCTGGACGACGCCGGCGAGGTGTCCCGCGTGCAGGATCTGTTCCAGGCCCTTTGGATCCTTTGTATCCGCCTTGACCCTCTCTATGCCGGCCTTGAGCAGGGAGATCGCCCCGCGGGCGATGGATGAAAGCAACGCCGTGCCCGCGGCCGAGACGGAGCCCTCGAACGCGTGGGAGAAGATGTCCGCCGAGAACTCGAAGATGGCTTGAGCGTCGTGCCCGAGCAAGAACTCGTGATCGAGGATGGCGACGTCCGGCACGAACCCGCTGTTGATCATCGGTATCTTGCGACCCGACGCGTCCCTGGTGACAGCTATCGAGTTGGCCTCGGAGCCCGTGCCGGGGGTCGTGGGTATCGCGACCAACCTCGTGGATGCCTTCTCGCAGAAACGGGTCTTCTCCAGGTCGGCGAAAGACAGCCCGGGGTTGTCGGCCAGTACCCTAAAGGCCTTTGCAGAATCGAGCACCTTGCCACCCCCGATCGCGACGATCACGTCTGGCTTTGCGGGCCCCGCGTATTTGTCTACGAGCTGGATGATGTTCTCTTGCGAAGGGCTTGCGATTGCCTCCTCCTGGATCTGTTTTCCTGCCAAGGAGGAGAATATTTTGGTGTAATATTCCGATTTCTTGACGGTACCAGAAACCATGAACAGGAGTCGCGTTTGCTCCAATGCCTTCAGGCACGACGTGGTTGCGCCCTTGCCGTAGTACACTTCCGGGTTGTTGTAGATGCGCTTGACCATCAGCGGTTTCTTGATCACGCTTGTCCACCTTGCCTTGCCTTCTCTATCTCTCGTAGTTTGACCTTATCTAGTTTGTTGGAGGTATTCTTCGGGAGGTCGGGCAGGAACTCCACCGCCTTGGGCACCTTGAACGGCGGCAGGTGCTGCCTGCAGTAAGCGATGATGTCGTCACCCGAGATCGAGTTCGACCTCGCGAGCGATACGAAGGCCTTCGGCACCTCCCCCATGATCTCGTCGGGTATGCCTATCACGGCGACCTCCACGACCTCGGGGAGGTTGGATATCTGGTCCTCTATCTCCTTCGGGCTCACGCGGTACCCGCTGCTCTTGATGATGTCCTTCTCGCGCTCGGTCATGTAGACGTACCCGTCCTCGTCGACGGTACCGAGGTCGCCCGTGTACAGCTTCCCGCCCCTGATGACCTTGGCCGTGCCCTCGGGATCCTTCCAATAGCCCTTCATGATGTTCCCACCGGACGCGACGATCTCGCCAGTCTCCCCGGGCTTCACGGGCTTGCCGTCCTTGCCGAGCACCTCGATCGTGGTGCCGGGTATCCCCTTCCCGATGGAGCCGAGCTTGGCATCGAGCATCTCCGGCGGGAGGTACGACAAGCGGGCCGTCGCCTCGGTCTGGCCGTACATGATGAACACCCTGGTCGTCGGCAGCGCCTCGCGCAGCTCGGTGATGAACGCGTTCGTGAGCTTCCCGCCTGCTTGCTGGACGTAGCGCAAGGTGGGGAACTGCATCTTCTTGATCGGCGAGCGGCGGAGCAGGATCTGGAACGTGGCCGGCACGCCGGCGAGGCCCGTGCACCTTTTCTCGTTGATCTCGTCGAGCATCTTCCCGGGAAGGAAGGATTTGCTTATCACCACCGAACCACCCGCGCGCAAATGCGTGTGTAGCAGCGACGTTCCGAAGCAGTAAGAGAACGGCAATACGACCATGATGCGGTCGTCCGGCGTCAAGCCGAGGTACTCGATGATGGAACCCGTGTTGTAGGCCATGTTCTGGTGGGTGAGCATTACGCCCTTCGGGATCCCGGTCGATCCCGAGGTGAAGATGATCGTGGCGAGGTTTTCCTTGGCATCCACGCCCGCAACGTCGCCCGCCGATCCCTGAACGGTCGACATGTCCACGGCGCCGCCGGCCGCGGCGTCCGAGAGCAGGTGAGGCGGGTTCAAGCCGAACCCGGCGACCCGCCCCAGGTACTTCTGTTGGACGAACGCACACCGGATGTCGCAAGAGGAGAACACGTAGGTGAAGTTGGCTTCACCGAAGTCGGGGGACAAGGGCACGGCGACGAGGCCCGCGGCCATTATCCCGAAATACGCCTTGATGAAGAAGATAGAGTTATCCGAGACGAGCGCCACCTTGTCTTGGAACTGCAAGGGTAGGCCGCGAAGGTAGCCGGCGAGCCCCAGCACGCTCGAATACAACTCCTGGTACGTGACCGTACTGTCGCGGTGGAACACGGCGTCTTTATCACGCCTAGCCTTCGAATTTTCGAGGATGTAGCCCGCAAAGTTCATGGTAAAACCTTTTTTTTTGTTCAAGTAAAAAAAGAGGCTAATATAAGCTATTAGGTTTCACGAAGCCGGGAGATCAGAGATCCACGCCGTGCTTCCGTAGCACATTCTTCATGCTGGCGATGGAATCCATCTCGGTTATCTCCTCGACGTCGAACTGGAACTTGAAGCTCTCCTCGAACCTGGCGACTAACTGCATATGCGTGACCGACGTCCACGATTCGATGTCCTCGGGGGTCTTGGTATCGGCGACGTCCCCCTCCTGGATGCCGAAGATCTCGCACACGATCGACTTGAACGTTGCTTCCTGGCTCATAGTTGCATTCTCCCAGCTATTGGTCCTTCTTGCCCTTCTTCATCGCCGAGAACATCTTCGCCGTGCCGATGAACTGCTTGTATGTCCCTTCCTTCCTGGCAGGGTTGCCCATCCAGAACTCCTCGTCGGGTACGTTCTGGAACACGACCGACCCGGACGCGATCACGGCGTTCTTGCCGATCCGCACCCCCGGCACGATCGTGCTGTTCGCGCCGACCGCACAGCCGTCCCCGAAGACGGGCCCCTCCATCGGGACGTCGACGAGCGCCATGTACGAGTCGTTCGTCGTGCAAACCTCGGGGCCGATGAACACCTTGTCGCCGACGATACAATCGGCCGTGATGTGCGCGCCCGTCTGGATCTTGCACTCTTTCCCGATCCTCGTGTTGCACTCGACCGTGACGTTGCGACCGATGATCGTGCCCTCGCCAACGGTCGTGTTTTCCCGGATGCTCGCGTAGTCCCCCAGGAAGACGTTGTTGCCGAGCTCGACGGCCGCGTACACGATCGCCCCCGCGCACATGGTCACGTAATCGCCGATCACGGTCGGCTTGAACTCGCGTGGCGCTTGCGCGAACAGCGAGATCTTCGCGCGCTCGGGACGTTTCCCGATCACGACGAAGTCCTGGATGATGATCCCCTTGCCGAGCTTCACGTTTTCCTTGATGGTCGCGGTTCTGCTGATCGTGTTCTGCTCGCTCATCGGGGATCAACACCGTGGAAGCACGACAGTTCTGCTACCGATAGGGACGCACGCATAATAATACTTTGGCACGATTCTTGTCACGTGGTTCATAAACACGTGATGCCCGAATTGGGCAGTGACCGGGCCACCGGAAATGGTTCCCGCCATATTCACTATTCCTTGAAACTAGAGGGTAAGGAAAAAACAAACCGAGGGCGCGCCCTCAGCCGACCGGCCACCATTGCGCCTCGCCCAGGGAGAGGAGGTCCACGCTCGAGGCAAATTCCTCGAGCATCGCGGCGACCGTGGCACGGGCCCCGTGGATCGCCGCCGGGTGCTGCGCGTGCACTTCTCGATCGCTGGCGACGGAGCTGACGGCCGCGCGCAGCGTTGCCTCGAACGCGTCGAGCTGGGCTGGGCTGTACGCCGTCGAGTTGGCGCGCAGCCACGCGATCGACCGGTTCGCGAGCCAGAGGTACTCGTAGTCCTCCTGCGCGTCGAGGTAGTTCTCCCAGCGCGGCGAGTCGTACGCGATCCCGTCGTCGCCGATGTGGACGAACCAGCCGTCACCCCAGCCGTTGTAACCGAAGCCATACTGCCCGTGGTACTGCGCGTTCGAGCTCCAGTACAAGAAGCCCTGGATGTCGTAGTGGAAGCATTGCCAGAGTAATACTCGGGTCTCGAACAGCCGGTTGTAGAGGTGCGAGTTCGGCCACGGGGCTGATGGCCCCACGCAGTAGTACTGCCAGAACTCCTTCCCTTGCGCTTTCTGATCCTCCCACTCCGTCCGGTTGTAGTCCGTTGCGATCGGGCAGTATATGTCGATGTATTGCCGCAGAGCGGCCAGCCCGTCGGAACGCGGTGGTGTTGTCGTCATGATCTTGATGAGGGGGGCGGAAGCGTTAATCAGTGCCAGGAAGCTCTCGAGCAAGTCGTAGTAATCGTCCGGTGTGAAGCCCTCGGGGATGAACATCTGGAACTCGTCGATGAAATAGATGAACGCGTACTCGAGCCAGTTCTTGTCTACCAAGTGCTGCTGCATCTGCTGTAAAAAATCCGTGTAGGACTCGTTCCAACCGGGTTCGCTCATCCTCGGCACGCGTGGCATGCCTTGCTCGGGCGACCCGAAGAAGCAGAAGCCGTTGGCCCCCGCGTCGATGTTCTGCTGGGTAAGCGCGTCCCAACGCGCCCAGTTGAACGTGTAGGTGTAGGCGCTCGCGTTGTAATAGCAGGTGTATATCGATCCCGGGGCGACGAAACTCGCAAAATCTCGAGTGCATCTGATAGGCACGCCGTAACTGTTGATCCGGTGGCTCTGGAAGGCCGCCATGTAGGCGGGCGAGTCGGTTTGGTCACCCATGTTCGTGCGCAAGTGGCGCATGCGGGGGATGGTGAAGTTGTAAACCTCGACCACGAAGCGGACGGGAATGGTCGTGTTGACGTGGCTCCTCTCGACGTTGAAGTCGTACTTGAAGGACAAGGTGCCGGCGTAGGAGCCCGCGGCGGTGCCGTACGGCACGCGGACGGACACCCAGAACGCGTGGTTGCGAGTGCCCGTCACCTGCAGCCGCGTGAAGGGCATCAACACGTCGGGGAACTCTTCCTCGATGATGTTCTCGACGTGGCGGATCTGGAAGGCAGATGAAGGGATGGACTGTGAACCATTGAACACGTTCGTGAAGCTCGTGAAATCGCAAACCAGGTCGTTCATACCCTTGCCTAACGGCGTGTACACGATTTGGAAGGCTTCGTACTCGTTCGCCGCTGCTTGGATGCTGAACGTGTCGACGAGGTTCGCCGGGTCGAGCGAGACGACCGTGTCGGGATCGAAGCGTTCGGTCGAGTTGGCCAGCCACAGCGCGAACCGCCCCGCCTCGTAATACACGAGCGGCCGCTGCTGGCTCGATCTGAAGGTCTGCCAGATGGCCGTGCCAGAGCCGGCGACCAGGCCCGCGACGGCGACCACCATGATGGCCGTTGCTGTCACCGGCTTGACCCGCCGGGGCCGCTTCGTCCTATGAAGGATCGCACCGGCGCGCCGCTTGTCGAGCTCGAACCAGCCGCCTGGGCGCGGCTTTTCGACCCGGCGGGCGAGAACCTTTACCCCGTATAGATGCGCGTTCTTGGCGACGTAGAGAATGGCGGCCAGCAGCGCCAATCCCGCACCCGCCAAGCACGCGAGGACGAGGTCAAGGTTGCCGGCCAGGGTGAGGTCTATGGGCTCCCAGACCTCCGGACGCCCGCCGGGAATTGCACCGCCGATGGCGCCGTGCCCGAGGTACACGGCAAGTCCGGGCAAGAGGATCGACGCGAGCGTGACGGACATCGAGCGCTGTATTGAATCGCCCCCGTCGTTGTGCCTGGTCGTGAACCGTACGAACTCGTTCCCCAACAAGAAGCCGGAGCAGAACCCGGTGGAGGCCACGTGCCCCCAGCTGTGGATGTACTGGAACGGGAAGAAGATGTCCATCGAACCGTAGACGCTGTATGCGTTGGCCATCGCGTCGTTGAAAAGGAGGTAGTAGTTGATTATTACCGCAACGAGGGAGATCAGGTAAATCGCGTGGCTCCACGCCGCTCTCTTGAGAGAGACCGCGGCGACGATGCAGCCGACAACCCCGAAGGCCGCGATCTTCCCGAGCACTTCCGGGACATACAAGGGATACTTGAAGAAGTACATCAGGCCGCAACACGCGACGCAGAGGGCCACGAACCGGATACCGTCGACGTATGCCAGCCCAGACGTCTTCCAACGCCTGATCCCCTTGCCGAGAAGCAGGTTGTCCGATCTCCGCCGAGAATACGTGTACGCGACGAGCACGAGCCATATCAAGAAGAAGTAGGCGAAATAGAGCAGGTAGTTCTCGTTGTTCGTCGGGAAGGAGTCGATCATCAAGTATGCCATGCCGGCGTTCACGAACATCAGCAGGAAGAACGACCACCAGAACGAGATGCGCTCGTTCCCGGCCGCCTCCAGGCTGTCGTGCAGCCTCTTCAACGGATCGACCGTGGCTGGTGGCGTGAAGCACCTCGTCGTGGGATAATACGCCGTGCTGCCGGGCGGGATCTCCGGGTCGACGGAAGAGGTATTGAATAGCTTGATCGAAGGCGGCAGGCTCGCTATCGCCGAGAGCGCGGCGAACGCGAACATCGCGAAGAGCAGGTAGGTCGTGGCCGAGAACCGGTAGACCAGCTGGTACCCGGCGAAAAGGCCGAGCGACAGTGCCATCAACACGGAGATCTCGGAGGCCATCTTATCCCTGCCAGCGGTCGCATCCTTTGGAACCGTGCCGACGAGGTAGGAGAGCGGCGTCACGCTCGAGTTGGTCGCCGCGCCGAGGAGGGCCCCGATCGGGAGGCCGTTGTCCCGCACGAACCATGCCATCTGGACGATCCACGGCTCGTGGTTGTCCGCTGTGTAGATCAAGAACTGGCTGATGAGGAGGGTGGCCGCGGCCACGGTGATCGCGTCGCCAGCGAGCACGAGCAGGTTCCCCCACGTCCGCTTGAAGAGGGCCCCCGTGAGGAAGGCGCCGTTGAAGCCGATCATAACGAACACGGGCACCCAAACCGTCGTCAGGCCTTCTGACGAGCCGAGGATGTCCCGCGGGTAAAGGAGAACCGAGCCGAAGAAGGCTAAGATGCTCAAGCTGGTGCTTGCCGACAAGACGAGGTGCAGGTGGCTCAAGATGCCTTTTGAGCCAGATCTTCCCGGATCACGAAGCGTATCGAGTGCCATTTTCCATACACGACGGGAATCCATACCTTATTGGGTTTTCCGAGGTTGACGACACGGCATACGGGGGTCATACGCGCAAAGAAAAGGGGCGGTATGGATGGATCACGCATGCACCGAGATTCCCTCGCGAGCCGCGAGTCAAACCGGTATTTCCGCGGGTTCGAAGCGAGGGACAGCGATCCCAACCGTCTCGCACGGGACAGAGACCACTATCAAGTGAGGTACTACCACAAGCATCCGATCTGACATTTGGATCCACGCATCCATAAATCCTTTACTTTTTCCCCGTTATTCAGCCTCAGATCACGACGCCCTTCAGCCCGCGGATGTATTCGCTGATCCTCTCGGTATCCCGTTCGCCAGAGTCGCCAGCGCGCAAGAAAAGGGGTTCGAGAACCCTCGCGTTGTTTTCCGTGAAGACCCAGAGGAGCCCCTCGAGATTCCGGGAGGAATCGGCTAGGCTGTCCGAGACCGTGAAGCCGGTCGCTACCTTCCTGGCGATCTGGTCGCGGGGGACCTTCTGCATCACGGCATCTATGGCGACCTGCAGGGGCCAGTAGATGTCGTTCTTGACCGTCGGCGTGCCCAGGATGATCACGTCGTGTCGTTCTATGGCCTCCGGGGAGGCCAGGGCGTCGAGCATGACGATGTCTACGTCGGTTCGGCTCGAAGCCGACTGGAGATGCAGCTTGAACGCCGAGGCGACCTTCTTGAGCCGCTCCTCGTTGCCAGGGACGATGATCAGGATCTTCATGAGAAAGACCCGCGCTTGTTCATGGTTCGGGCCGCAAGGGCACCTTCGCTTCGAGGAGGTCGAGGAGGTGCTGCTCCAGTGACTTGCCGGCGGGCGCGCGCTCGTAATGGCGGAGGACGTCCGTGCCGTTCTTGTCGATGAAGAGGATCGCGGGCAGGCTTTCGATGTCCAGCTCGTTCATCTCAGGTGGCGAGGGCGGGACGTGCCACGTCGGGGGCTTTTTCTGGCTGAGCTTCGCCCCGCCCAGGATCTTCATCGGTATGCTCGTGACCTGGCAGATCTTAGCGAGGGTGGGAACCACCTCCTGGCAGTCCTTGCACCACGACGCCGAGAAGACGAGGAGCTTGAGCCCCCTGTCCCGGATCGCCTTCCCGAGCCTCTGCGCGGTCTCTGGCATGATGCGGCTCGTGGTGAGCTTCTCGGTGAACTTCACCTGGTGCGCGGGCGTGTCGATGTGCTCGATGTACGAGACGGGGTCACCGTAAGAGAAACTTTTAATGATCACTTTTGCCATGGTCAGCAGCTCGTAGCACTCCTAGGCCACGGATACAACGACGCGGCGGTAATTTAATGTTCCCTCCTTGCGGCGATACTAGGATGCCCGCCCTCCTTGCCAGTTCATGTCGCGTCCATCTTATAAAACACCAGGCCGCTGTACATCTTCGGGTAGAAGAACGTGGTCTTGTGCGGCATTACCTCGCCCGTGCGGGTCACCTGGAATATTTCATCGACGGCTACGGCGTTCACGTAGAAAGCGATCTGGTATTTTTTGGTGTCGTGCATCTTCTTCATGGTTTCATCGATTCCCTTGACATAATCGATGTTCTTGCCGATCTCGAGTGCTTCATCCTTGATCCCGATGCATTCCTCGATGAGAAGCTTGTGCAAGACGTTCAAGTCGAGGTGCCGGTACCCTGCCGACTGGCCGGGGTACTTCTCGTCCAATATCGATGGATCCTTGAGCTTGAGCAGGTAGGACTTGCCGTCCTTGTTGCACTGCATGCCGATCACGATGCTCTTCACGCCGGTTCTCGCGCTAACGACGGGGATCGACTGCATCTTGTCGACCATCCGCCCGGCGGAGTCCATGAGCTCGACCTCGAAGTAGGCCGCGATCTTGGAGAACACCTCCTTCATATCGATATCCTCGACGTTGAACAGGATCCGGTTCGTCGGCAAGACGAGCAGCCCCTGGTTCGCCGAGTTGACGAACGCCGTCATGCGGTACCTCGCCCCCTCGATTTCGGGGTGCTTGTCCCGGAACGCCGCGGACGTCTTGTACCGGTGGTGGCCGTCGGCGATCACGCATTGCTGGTTCCGCATTTCCTTCACCACTGCCTCGACGACTTTGCCATCGGAAACGCGCCAGAACCGCTGGACGCCACCATCGTCGTCCGTGAACTTCTCGTCCTCCGGCTTGCCGGCAATGGCTTCTTGCAAGATACCCTCGATGACCCTCGGCTTGTCGTTGTAGATGAAGAAGATCTGTTCCAGGTTCGCCTTGTTCGCTTCCATCAGCTTGAACCGGTCCTCCATCGGCTTCGGGAACGTCTTCTCGTGCGGGAGCACGGCCCCGCCGAGTGGTTCGATCTCCACCAGGGCGACGAAGCCGATTCGAGTGTATTCCTTTCCCGTGTGCGTGAACGTGTGGGCATAGACGTAGATGGACACCTCTGGATCCTGGACGAACACGCCGGCGTCGATCCACCGCTCGAGGAGGGCAGCGCTGCTCGCGTACTTGTCGCTGCGGCCTGCCGCGGGGATGGTGAGGTGGACGTAGTTGTGCTCGGAGCGCTTGGCGAGGGCATCGCGCTGCGCGTCGGAGATCACGTCGTACGGGGGTGCCACCACGCCGGCGAGGTCCTTGACCATCGCCGGGTTGTACCGGTACCCCCTGAATGGTTTGATCGTGACCAATATGATCGCCCGGGCTGGGCTAGATGTTATTTTTGCGGGGCAGTAGTTCACTTGCCACCGCGCGCGTAAAGCATACCTGCCTCGAAGTAGGTGTTCTCCATGCCGATGTTGTCGAGGTCGTACTTCTTGCCGTCGACGATCGACTGCGCCGCGAGCAGGCCCGTCTCGATGCTGTGATCCTGGTTGTTGTAGAAGTACCTGCCGTTGCGGCCGATGCAGTAGAGGTTGGAAAACTGCTTGAGCCAGCCCGTGAGCTTGTCGAGGCGGTGCTTGTAGGTGATGTCCCACATGGGGTAGGACTTCTCGTGGCGCCGAACCCAGCCCTTGAGCAACTGGTTCGGTTTCATGAAGCCGAGCCACTCCAGCTCGTGCACGGTCTTCTTGATGATGAGCTCGTCAGGCATGAACCATAGCTTGTCTCCCTTGAACACGAAGTACTCGGCGAGGAGCGAGGACCTGTTCCTCGGGGACAGCGTCGGGTACCAGTTCTTCGGCTCCATCACCCTGCCGAACGTCGGCGGCGTCGTCGGGAAGTAGATCCACGTGTCCTTGGTGATGTGGGGCTTGTCGACGATGAGGAAGACCTGAACCTGGTCGCGGTACCCGAGGCTGTCTGCGGCCTCGACGACGCTGGCCGGCGCCGGTGGATCCATGATCTTGACGAGATCCGTGATGGGCATAGAGGAGATCAAGTTCTGGACGGCCTCCTTGGCGGCCTTCCCGCCCTGCTCGTATTCGATCGCCGTGATCAGCCCCCCGCCGTGCACGATCCTCGTGACGGCAACTTCCTTCTCGATCCTCGAGCCCTTCGAGGCGGCGAACTCGGCCATCTTGTCGTAGATCTCCTGGATGCCCCTCTTCGGGTAGTAGAACGAGTCGACCATCGACCGCGGGCCGCCGGACTTGAGCAAGGCCTTCTTCACGATGTCGAACGCGTTCATGCCCTTGATGCGCTGGCCCGCCCACGACGCGGCGATCCTCGAGCAGGGGATGCCCCAGATCTTCTCCGTGTAGTTGAGCATGTTGAACTGGCCGAGGCGCCGGCCGAAGTTGAGCACGACGAAGTCCTCGAACGTCACGACCTTCGGGTTGGACAGGACCTTCCGGGCGGTCGCCTGCACGAAGTCCAGCATCATCTTGATCGCGACGAACGGGTTCACGTTCCGGAGGGCCTGCACGATGTCGACGGGGTAGTTGAAGTACTTGCCGTCGATGAGCTGCCGCGTGAGCCGGTCGACGACGACCCAGTCAGGGCCCAGCAGCTCCTCGATCAGCTTGTACAGCGCCGGGTTCTGCGAGAAGAACCGGTGCGGCCCCGTGTCGGTCCGGTAGGTTCCGCCGTCGAGCTCGTACTCGAGGGTCTTCGCCAGGCCGCCTATCTGCGATTCCTTCTCCAGGACGAGCGAGCCAATGTCGTGCCTGGCGAGGTTGTACGCCGCGGAGAGCCCCGCCGGACCGGCCCCGATGATGATGTGCTTCAAGTGAATCAAGGCGCGTCTGCTTGAAAGCTATAAAGCAACGGAAATTCATAAAAAGAATCGATACACCCACTCTGGATGGCCGGGGTGCCCGCCCCGGCGGACGAAGGCGGATCGCGTTGCGGCTGGACGAGAAGGGGATCCAAGACCGGATCCACGGGGGTTTCATCGGCAGGGTCGTCGGGAGCACGATGGGTGCTGCCGTCGAGAACTGGACGTACGAGAACATAAAGAAGAAGCACGGCACCATCAACAAGTACGTCGGCTTCAAGTTCGACGACGACGGGCACATCCCAGGCATACCCAACGACGACGAGATGTTCGAGATGGTGCTGCTCGTCGCCCTGGAGGAGAAGGGGCGGGAGGTGGCCACGGCGGACGTGGCCCGGAAGTGGCTGGAGCTGATCCACCCGAACTTCACGTTCACGGCCGAGAAGGTGGCGCTCGAGCGGTTCAAGCGCGGTGAATTCCGCTTCGGCGAGGCGCTCGTGGAGGGTAACCCATACCACGACTACATCGGCGCGCAGATGCGCGGCGAGCTGCCAGGATGGGTGCATCCGGGCAACATGGACGCAGCGGTGGCACTCGCGCTCGTCGACGCGGAGGTGAGCCACGCCCGGGACGGCGTCACGGGGGAGCTCTTCGTCTCCGCCATGGTCGCGAACGCGTTCGAGCTGCCGGCCGACGTGACCAAGCCCGGTGCCGTGCAATTTACGTGGCTACGGAAGATAATCGAAAAGAGCAAGCCCGTGATACCGGCGGGCAGCTGGTACGGCAAGGTCATCGCCAAGGCCGAGACGTTGCACGACGCCGATCCCGCCGGCTGGGAGCGGAACCTCCTCGCACTCAGGGACTACGCCTCGGGGGAGGTGCTGGACGCGCTTTGCGCGGGCGCGGACAAGGCGCGGCAGGACGTGCTCCGCAAGTCGTACCACGTCCACGTGCTGCCCAACGCGGGCATCATCATGCTCGCGCTGCTGCACGGGCAAGGGGACTTCTCCAGGAGCCTCGAGATATGCGCGGACTGCGGCATGGACGCGGACTGCAACTGCGGGAACGTCGGCGGCATCCTCGGCACGATGCTCGGCGCCGAGAACGTCCCGGACGAGTGGGCGAGGCCGCTGAACAACAACTTCATGACGCTAGTCAAGGACTGGGAGGAGGAGCACCTCGACACGATCGCAACGCGCATCTACGAGGCCTCGAAAAGACTGCGTGGCTGAGCGCCGCGGCACGCCCGTGTTTTTGTCCGTCCATTTTTTTCCCCGGTTCCGCGCAACCCGTTCCCCGAACGGCTAGTCTAAAAGCATATATGCCCCCGATTCATTCTCCATCACAATACAAGCAACAGATCTTCGTATTATGACTATAGAGATAGACGACGCGGGCACCGGCGACCCGCTCTTGGGTGCTGTCATTGGTTTCTATCGCCGGGAGACTGACGCGCTCCATTTTGAATGGATCCCCATCGAGGCC
>JAFGBX010000361.1 GCA_016932935.1 Promethearchaeota archaeon
CGGATCATGGCCTCTTTTTTCTTACTCTTACATACTCAAGACTTTTCTTACATGCTCATAGTCGCAGGAGACTATGATTTCGTGATAGACGCGGGGGATAACGGCTACCATCTCTGTATCTCGCCAGACGGTCTGTGGTGTATTGTGGGTGAAATGAGGGCGGGAGGAACTAACAGCCCAGTCAGCCTCGTCGATCTTCGACAATCCTCGTATCGATAGCAGCGATCGATATTCCCCCGTCCGTCGCCCCAGCCCCTCGCTCAGACCACAAGTTATTGGTCGGCCGGTGCCTCTCACCTCGTGATGACCGGCAGGCAAGACGCGCGCGAGTTCCACGACGGCGAGTTCCACCTCGAATACACGCTCACGAGAACCGGCCGGCGCACGGTGGGGATCACGGTCCGCCCTGACGCCTCGGTCGTCGTCAGGGTGCCCAGGCACGTGACGCAGCGGCAAGTTGACGACGTGATCGCCGCGAAGAAGGCTTGGATCGGGAGGAAAAGGGAGGCCATCATCGCCCGCGACCGCTCGCGGCCGAGGCCTCCCGCGTTCTCTCACGGCGAGGCCCTCCCTTACCTCGGCCAGTCGCTCCGCCTCGTCTTCCGAACCGATCACGTGGGCAAACCCCGCGTGGAGGCGGCTGGCGGTTGCCTCACCGTCCACGTCCAGCGGCCGCAAGGCCAGGGCCCCGCGCTTCACGATCTCGTGAGGGAGGCGGTGGTCGGCTGGTATGTCGACCAGGCGCACGCGGTCTTGCCGCGTCGGGTGGCCGAGCTCGAGGCCAAGGTGGGCGTCCAGCCCGCGAGGGTCTCGATCAAGGACCAGCGGACGAGGTGGGGGAGCTGCTCGTCAAGGGGAAACGTCAACCTCAACTGGCGCCTGATCCTCTGCCCTCCTCCCGTCCGGGACTACGTCGTGATCCACGAGCTGTGCCACCTCAAGATCCACTCGCACTCCGCGAGTTTCTGGAACCTGGTCGCGTCGCTGGTTCCCGGGTACAAGGAGCACAAGCTTTGGCTCGACTCGAGTACCCTCCTGCGCGATTTCTGAGGTGCCTCGAGTCCATGGGGGAAACCGCCATGCAAACGTTATAAACGGCATGGCCGTATAGAGTGTCAGTTGAACCGCGCACGCTGTCGGGCGGGGGATGCGAGACATGTACAGATCGGACATCGACGAGCCGCGCGAGTGGGAGATGGTCGAGCCCTTCCGGAAGCGGATTGGTCGCAAGATCAAGGAGTCCCTCCAGCGGGCGTACTTGCGGGACGTCCGGTTCAACAAGGTGCAGATAGCCAAGACCGTGCTCCGATCGCTGATATTGACTTCCCTCGTCATCTTCTGGTCGAACGCGCTGTTCCAGAGGACCCCGTCCGGGCTGAACATCAGCGACGCCATGACGTGGGTCATCTCGATCACGGGGGGCGCCACGATCCTGTTCACTGGCATGGTCACCGACACGCTCATCGAGAGGCATGGGGTCTTCGAGAAGGTTGCCATCGCCGCGATCGTCCCCATGACCGTCCTGCTCGCGGTGGATCTCGACGCCGTGACCATCGTCGCCACGTTGGTCTTGACGGTCATCACGGCCTTCCTCATCGTGCTCTTCGTCGTGGGGCTCGTACTTAACACGACGATGCTTACCCGGGCCAGGGTCATCGTGTTCATGATCATAGCGATGGCCACCTTCGCCGCGCCCGTTGCGAGCTTTCTCGTCATCACGGAGACCTACGTCTTCACCTGGGTGTTCACGATCGCCGTCACCGCAGTCTCCCTCGTCTTCTCCCTCAAGAACCCCAAGCGCTACACCCCCACCTTCAACACGATCCAGCGCCTCCCGGGCCTCCGTGGCTTCCTGCGGGTCATCCGGGAGTCCAACGCGTTCCGAACGGCCCTCTTCCTCTTCTTCACGGCGTTCCCGCTCGCGTACCACGCGACCGCGACCGTCTACGCAATACAAGATGGAGGGGAGTATCTCGTGCTCGGGATCGTCATGATCGGGTCTTTGCCCGTCATCGCCGCGGTGATCGACAACCGCGGGCGGAAGCCGATAGTATACCTCATGCTGTTGCTGGTCGGCATCATCTCGGCCATCTACGACCAGCCGGGGTTCGACACGAGGCCGATCAGGTACGTCAAGGTCGGCGTGCTCGCCTTCTCGGTCGTGCTCCTCGTCATCATCTCGATCGTGTTCTCCGGGGACCTCTCGTCCTCCATCTCGCGTGGACGCATCACGAGCGTCATGCTGTTCTGCGTGCTCCTCGGCACGATCGTCGGCTTCATGACATCCCAGGGTTACGACTCCTGGGTGAAGGAGAACGGCCCCGACCCGGCCTTCATGACGACCATCTCGAACGCCACGTCCCTCTCGATGTTCGTCGCCATCTTCTTGTTCGTCACGATCAGGGAGCAGTTCCAGCCGGGCACGACGGGCTGGCGCGACCACTTGATCCGGCTGCACGTGATCATGAACAACGGGCTCTCGCTCGTGTTCAAAGAGTTCAAGAAGCGCAGCGAGTCGGCGGACGGCGACACGCTCGAGGACCTGGAGAGCGGGGGGCTCACGGGCCTCCAGCAGATGCTGCAGGAGATCGCGAACAGCCGGAAGCGCATTCGGGTGCTCGACCACGGGGATGTCTACCTCATCTTCCACTACGGCAAGCTCTCGACCGCCGTGCTCTTCGTCGAGCGGAACCTGGTCATCTACCGTGAGATGCTCGCCAACTTCCACCTACAACTGGAATACATCAACAAGGACGTCATCCAGGAGAACTACATCAACCAGGAGGAGCTGCAGCACGTCGGTTGGCTGATCGACAACTACTTCACGTGACCGACCACGGGCGCGGCCGCGCCCCCGCGCCCTCGCCGCAATTCTTAATTCCCTCCGCCACACACCGTCACCCATGTCCGAACGCAGAGACGAGAAGGAGTCGGATCTCGAGAAGAAGCTCTCGTACAAGGCCGACTTCGCGTGGCCGAAGTACACCGAGGAGCAGAAGAGGGCCGCACGCGTGCTCGCCCAGGACTACCTCATCTTCTTGAAGGAGACGCGCACGGAGCGCGAGCGCGTCGCGTTCGCCGAGAGGCTCGCGCAGGGCAAGGGGTTCAGGCAGGTAGAGCTCGGGGAGAGCGCCGCGCCCTTGAAGGCCGGCGAGAAGGTCTACTACGTCAACCGGGGCAAGAACATCGCCTTGTTCGTCGTCGGGGACGCTCCGATGACGAGTGGACACCGATTTATCGGGGCGCACGGAGACTTCCCTCGGCTCGACCTCAAGATCGACCCGCTCTACGAGAAGGACGGCTTCGCCCTCTTCAAGACGCACTACTACGGGGGCATCAAGAAGTACCAGTACGCGACCGTCCCGCTCGTGCTGGCCGGTGTGGTAGCCAAGAAGGACGGCGATCTCGTGAAGATCGACGTGGGCAGCGAGCCGGACGACCCCGTCTTCGTGATACCCGACTTGCTCGTCCACCTCGCCCACAAGGTGCAAGGGGAGCGCAAGGCGTTCGACACGATCAAGGCAGAGGAGATGAACGCCGTGGTGGGGGCGCTGCAGATCGGCGACGAGAAGGCGAAGAACCGGTTCAAGCTGAACGTGCTCAGCATCCTCAACGAGAAGTACGGCATAACGGAGGACGACTTCCATTCCGCCGAGCTATCGCTCGTCCCCGCGATAACCCCGCGCTATATCGGCCTGGACAAGAGCATGGTCGGCGCCGCTGGGCAAGACGACGGTGCGAGCACCTTCCTCGCCTTGCGTGCCATCCTGGATCTCGCGCCGGGCGCCGCGACGGGCACGACGGGCACGACGGGCACGGGCATCTTCGATAAGGAGGAGACGGGCTCGAACGGCCCGACGGGCGCCCAGTCGTCGTGGATGCAATCGGTCGTCGCCGACATGGTGTCCCGCACCGGGGTGGAGGCGAGCTTGACCAACGTGCACCTCGCCTTCCGTGCCATGAAGATGATCTCGGCGGACGTCACGGCCGCGCTCGACCCGTCGTTCGGGAGCGTGCACGACCCGCAGACCGCTGCCATGGCCGGGAAGGGGGTCGTGGTCGAGAAATACAGCGGCAGTGGCGGCAAGAGGGGGACGAACGACGCGACCGCCGAGTACGTGGGCTTCATCCGGCGGGTATTCAGCGAGGCGAACGTCCCGTTCCAGTTCGGCACGCTGGGTCAGGTGGACGCCGGCGGGGGCGGGACGATCGCGATGTTCTTCGCGCAGAACTTCAACTGTGACGTCGTGGACTGCGGGGTTCCCGTGCTGAACATGCACTCGCCGTACGAGGTCACGCACATCGCCGACCTCTACTCGGGCTACCTCGCCTACAAGGCGTTCCTTTCCGCATAATAGGCAGGCGACCTTTAGAACAACCGCTTCTCTCTCTTCTCCGAGTCGGCTTTCTTGTCTGGTATCTTCTCGATGAACTTCCCGGCCATCACGTCCTTGATGTCGCGGCCGAACAAGAAGCCGCCAAAGATGAAGAAGAAGCTCGCGAAGAGGACGTCGAACGCGCTGAAGCGGGCGTTGAACACGAGCAGGATCGCTGCGAAGATGAACGCGACGCCAAAAACGCTCTCGTGGACGTGGTACCCCCGGACGTGAAACTCTTGCACGTCGGCATTCACGGTACCAGCGATGCGTGGCATGTTCTTCGCGAGGACGAAGAACATGCCGATGGTGGCGAGCTCCCACAGCCAGAGGAGTGGGATGTGGAGGACGCCCAACAACATCTCGTCGATGTAGAGCAATAGAACGGCACCCAGGAAGCCGAGCACGTTCTCGATGAGGACGAGCCAGGCGAAGACCCTCGCGGGGCGCCCGGTGAGATCCGACTTGCACATCTCCTCGCATTTGTGGATGGTGACCAGCATGGGCACCGCGACCAGGAAGCAAAAGACATAGGCGAAGTGAAAGATGAAGAGGCCGGTGAAGAATATGTCGTTGAACACGTCGTATGGCTTTGAAAATCGCGTTTCAAAGAAGATCTCGAGCGCCCTGCCGATCCCATAGGTGACCGCGCAGACGAGGCCTGAAACGAGCATCACGAGGTAGAAAAACTTCAGCTTCTTGATCGTGTCCGGTTGTATCGTAGTCGATCCCCCGCGCGCGGCTCGGCTGGGCCACCTGGTGTTGGACAAGGAAAGCCTTAGTTAAATGGTCATGCGTAGCCCTCGAAAAGGGGAGGATCCATCACTGGTATTTCACTCTCAGACGAACTTGAGGAGGCGGGGGATATGTCAACGGCTGAATCTCGGCCGGTGACGACGCCCCACGCTCCGCAAGGGACGAGTGTAGGCCAGAAGAACCCCGAGGGAAAAATAAAAACGAGAGAACACGCAGTACCGAAGTACCTCGCGTGACGCTTATGCACGTTGCAGGCTTTTAAAAGCGATCGCGGGGTGGGCCACGACGACGCTCTTGCCGCGGGGCAGCCTCGGTGACCGTGACGCTCTTGGCCTCCTCGCCCTTCTGGCCCTGTTCGATCGTGAATTCGACCTTGTCGCCCTCGTTCAACGTGCGGAAGGCGTCGCCTTCAACCTGGATTGCCGAAAAGTGCACAAAGATGTCCTTGTCGCCGCCCTCGGGGATGATGAATCCATAGCCTTTGCGGGCGTTGAACCACTTGACAGTTCCGTTAACCATAGCAATTATCACGTTTGTTTCGTTTGTTTCATTCCATTGCACGATTTTACTCGTGCGCGCTAGCGCCGATTTCACGAGATGTCCAAGATCGTCGAAAAAATGCGAGTAATGGGTATCACGCGTATAAGGGCACTAACAAGATGAAATACGAAGCCCCCTTAAAAAAGCCCATCTAGACGAGCCAAAGAAATACTTGTAGGATACAGACGATAGTGCCCCTCGGGTTCTACGGGATCTGAATAAGGGCGCGACCGTGCTGTTCCACTGATAACGATGCCGACATGCGATGGAAGTTGCCGTTGGCGGGCGTTAGCTCGGATCCTAAGGAACGGGTAACGTGTTTATGTGGCGCCGCGACATACATACCCTCGGGAAGGGGCTTCGTTTAAATCGGAGAAAGCCTAGGAAGAATTGATTATCGAGCACGGGTGCAAAGGCACTCGTCTGTGGCGTAGATCGAGGGCATCGGCCATGTCGTCCAACTTCGACTTCATCTGGAAAGTGGTGATAGGCGGTGCTGGCGGGGTCGGTAAAACGTCCTTGCTGCACCGGTACATCCATCGAGAGTTCAAGGAAGATATGAAGATGACGATCGGCTGCCAGTTCCACACCCAGCAGCTCGTGCGCCAGAACCAAAACATATCCATTGTGATGTGGGATTTGGGTGGCCAGGAGCGCTTCCGGTTCATCCAGCCGGAGTACGTGCGCGGTGCGGCAGGCGCCATCGTGCTGTTCGACTTGTCCGACCACCGCACGTTCGATAACGTGACGGAGGAGTGGATCCCCTTGATCCGCAACAACGCCAACCCGAGCATCCCCATCCTCCTCGTGGGCTCCAAGATGGATCTCGTGGACGAGCAGACCTACCAGGTCATGCAATTGGAAGCCCAACGGCTCGTCGAGCAGCACAAGTTGGCCGGTTTCACGACCGTGTCGTCCAAGTGGAACGTGAACGTCGACGAGACTATCCTCTACATGGTCGACTTCCTCATCTGGCAATCCTCACAGCTGGGGAAGGCAGCGGGCGGCTCCGAGTTTGTCGCGTGAGGAGGCTGCTAACCACATTCGTCGCGTGCAGTCCTTTTTTTACCGGAGGGCCTTTGACCTCCACGGGACGCTGCTCCCATTTCCGGGTGGACACACGTGAACAATGACCTGGAGTTCTATCTGAAGGTGAACGATTGGGACGAGCGGTTGCGGGTCGAGCTGCCCGCGATCGACCGCGTTATCGCCCTCCAGCGCGGCAAGGGCGTGCTGCGCATCCTCGACGTGGGATGCGGCCCCGGGCTCCATTTGCACGCGCTCGCACGCGAGCACCCGCAGCACCAGTTCGACGGCATCGACATCGACGGGGCGCGCATCGAGCACGCCCGTGCCGCGGCGGCGAAGGACGGCCTGCAGATCACCTACGTGGCCGGCGATTTCATGGAGCACGCGTCCCTGCCGCGGGGATCGTACGACATCATCTTCTCGACCGGCAACTCGATCGCGCTCGTCTGGGGTTGCAGCAACCCCGGCGCCGTGATAGAAAGGGTCTCCCGGCTGCTCGATCCG
>JAFGBX010000362.1 GCA_016932935.1 Promethearchaeota archaeon
AATCCGCGACGTAGGCGACGTCCCCGCTCACGAACACGCCGTACACGCCACCCGGCGTGTTATACGTGCCGACGATCCCGAAGGCACTGGCACGCGGTGGGTCGTGTTGTTCCAGCGTCGGTCGATCAGTCGGCACCGCCCCGCCGCCCGGGCCACCGAGCAGCCGGGCGAAGGCCATGGCCGAGAAACAGATCAAGATGCCCAGTAGAAGGCACCTGGCATGTACTTTCGTTATTTGGTTGGTTGTCTGAGAATCCCCTATCATGGATACCCGCCTCATTTAGTTCCGATCGATTCCTACCAGATGCCCGCCGCGCGCTCGCCGCGTCGCCCATCCAGCCGGAAACGAATGTACACTCGTGTGGAGGCAATATAAATGTATAGGGCGTGGATACGAGAAAACGGAGCCGGGAAGCCCGCGCTGCTACGGATCACCATCGCGGGAAAAGCCCGGGGCCCCCGTATAACATCGCCCTAGACATTGCTACGTTCCGTTGTATACGCCGACGAAACTACGGCGGCCCCTCGCTACTCCTCCCTTTCACTTCACTTCCACTGGCACGTTCTTGGCTTCACTTGCCTCCTCCATGTCGGTGTTATGTCGCCGGCATTACAACGGATCTCCATCGCCGAGATTACAACGTTTTCTACGATCACATGCTCGGGCCTTTCATGGGGACGTGAGGATAGGAATCGTATTTACATTCAGCGTGGCTTTTTTAAACCGGCACGTGAAGATACATAATGATCATTCCCTACCTAACCGATTGTGACCGCTCTTGTCACATAGTCTCTTGTTCGCGTTGTGCGTGAAGATAAATTGCCCGTTTCTATTGGATTGAGATAGATTTCTCGCGGCGGCTCGTGAAAATGGTCTGCTGGTCAGAGAACGTCGATTGGCGCCGAATCCTCGGGAAATTGCGCGTCCCCGTCTCCGAGGAGGACAAGTCCAAGGCGATCTGGGATCTCGAGGACGAGATGGGCCACGACTACCTGAAGTCCCTCCCCGAGGAGGAGGTCGAGCGGTTGTTGCTGGAAAAGCTCGCCGAGATGAAGGGGCTCGTCGAGCCGCGTCGGAAGAAGCGGAAGAAGGGCAAAAAGCACGAGGAGATCGAGGAGGAGGAAGAACCCGCCCAGTCGTTCTATATGTGACGCGGCGTTTTTAAGCCATCACGTCAAGGTACGGGTCGAGCTTCATTCACCACCTATATCAGTGACCGCAAATGGGGAACAAAGCCGCGGCCCTCTTCGCGCTGTGTGAAAAGGGAAACCACTTCTATGGCCTCAAGGAGTACGACCGGGCGCTCTATTACTACGATATGGCGATCAACAAGGGGTACGACGGGCTGCAAATCATCCAGCGAGCCCAGCGGCTCAAGGAGCAAGGCGTGAAGCCGAAGCCGGCGATCGACATTGGGCGTGCCAGGCGCCTGATCAAGGGCCGCCTGCGGCAGGAGCACGTGCGGCAGTTCTTGTTCGTGAAGGCCAACTACCCGGATCGTTTGGTCACCTCGCTCAACGCCCTCGCCTCCTGCACCCTCGAGCCGAAGGCGTTCTCGGTCCAGGAAACCCCCGAGCAGGTCAACTTCTTGCAAGACGGGAAGCCGGTTATGGTGTTCGAGAAGGAGGACGACAAGAACGGCCGCCCGTGCATGCAGTTCTTCTGGGAGATGGAGAAATACTACAAGGAAGCCCCCGGCGAGGGCGGCCGCACGGTTCGCATCCCCGCCAAGCGCCGGAAGTACCACTTCGTTATCGTATACGACACGTTCACCGACCTGCTAGTCCATTTGCGCCGTGTGCACCTCTTCAATGAGACATACTACGAGGAGTACCGCGACGAGCTGTTCAACCTGATCAACGACGAGTTCAAGGGCTACAAGCAGCCGCAGCTCCGATTGCTCGGCCACGAGTTCATCCACTGGCTCGAGTGCTACTCGGTCCTCAACGAGCTGTTCCGGCTGCACTCGGACAAGCTCGAATACGACTACCTCAAGGAGTATATCGGGGAGACGATCGACCACCTCGTGAGGATGGCCGACAAGGAGGCCATCTTCAAGGTGGACTTCATCTTCATGATGCTCGTGCTCCTAGAAAAGCTGTACGAGCGGTTCCCGAGCGAGCGCCGCGAGAAATACAAGTTCTTGTACAGTAAATACGTCGTGTGCAAGAAGTTCGACGACACCTACCAGGAGTTCTTCAAGTCGGTCGGACAGGAGATCATCACCGAGCCCAAGCTCCACGAGTTCACGAAGTCGATCCGGCCGTTCCGCGCCAACCTGTTCAAGGCATGAGCCAGCCGTCCATCCGAAAAGCTATATGAATTTGAAGGCACATGTGGTAGCACGCGGGTGGTGGAGCTTATGGAGCGAAAATATTTCTGGATCATCAACTCGATCTACATCGTCCTGATACCTGCGTGGCTCGTGCTCAAGTCAGCCAGCCTCGGCTTCGACGTGGGCTTTTCATGGGAAATCCAGCCGGATATGCTCGATAAGGTGTCCGTGGAGCTCGTGGTCGTGAACAGCATCATCTTGCTATCATCTTCCGCCGTGCTGGTCGTCATCGGCTTGAACCTCGTGGGGAAGTTCCTCACCAACAAGAAGGACGCCCCGTTGCTGCTCGGGACCATGAACCTTGTTTTAGGCGGGGGGCTCGCGTGGGACGGGATCCGCAAGTACACCACGTTCGCCTCGGATGAGTTCCGGAACGCCGGGGAGGCCGTGATCTTCGTCTTGCTGTCGTGGGCCATCATCATGCTCCTCCTCTTCTTGCAAGACATCTTCACGGGCTCGTTCAAGCACGAGAACCACCAGCTGTCGCAGATCGTCTTTGCCGTGCTCAACGCGCTCGCCGTCTTCTTCTTGATGGGGTGGCCCGCGTTCATCCCCCTCGACGTTTCCACCATCACGGGGTACGCCTTCTTGATCGCGACCATAATCCCGCTCAGCGTGTGGCAGTTACGCGCGACGTATGCTCTCGTCAAGGGGACGAAGGACAAGCGGACCCGGCAGGGTCTGTCGATGATCGGGTACTCGGCGATCTTCTACTTGTCCGTGCTGGCGACCGTCGCCTTCAAGAAGCTGTGGTTCCCGCTCGACCTCCTGCTCTCCCTCTTGCTGCTGGGGATGTCCGTCACGATGTACCTCGGCTTCATCCGCCCGTCGAGGACGGCCGAGAGGGCCGAGTCCCCTTGAGCGAGCTTCACGAAGGGCGGGAGCA
>JAFGBX010000363.1 GCA_016932935.1 Promethearchaeota archaeon
GGCGCCGTGCTTCAAGCACAAGCCCGTGGGGTTGCCCGACGACGTGGCCGGCGTGGCGTTCTTCCTCGCGTCGGACGACAGCAACTACATGACCGGGCAGTCCTTGCTCGCGACGGGCGGGCGCTTGTTCGTGTGAGGTGATGGCAGTCGTTAGGCCTGTTTTTAACCCACGTCCAACGCGCGTGCTGCATCGGGGGGCCAGCAATCAAAAATGGATAAAACGAGATGCACTACTGAGTTCCATAGACCTTGGTCCATTTCGTCTTGCGCGGGTTCTTCTTGTGCTCGATCATGGCCACCTTACACTTGACGCAGCAGAAAATTAGGATGGTGCCGTCGTTCAAGATGCGCATCGTGCCCCTGCCGTGCTCTATCTCGTTGCGGCAAAAGCTGCAAACCTGTTTTTTCACCATGGGTCAATCGCCCCTATTTCTTCCCCTTCTTCTTGCCCGCCTTCTTCTCGGCGCCCTCGGCCGCGGGCTCGGCAGCATCGCCCTCCTTGGGGACGAAGAGCTGCACCTTGCCCTCCTTGACGACCACGCAGTTCACCTGGACGATCTGGTCGGTGATCGTGTTGCCCCGGACGAGGATCCGGATGCGGTTCCCCCGCTTGATGCGCTTGGCCTTGATCCCGGTGCTCGCCTTGCCGACGAGGATGCGCTTCTTGATGCCACCCTGGACGTCCTTGCGCATTGGGAAGCCAGCAAGGTCCGAGCCTCCCCGGATCTCGAACTCGTAGCCCGCGTAACCCAAGAGGGCGCCATCCACGGTCTCGCCGATCTTCTTCCCGAGGAAGGCCTTGATGAAGTTCGCGGGTTCGACCGCGATCTGCACGTTCCTGTTCCCGCTGCTCAGGGCGACGCGGTAGGTGATTGCTTCAGACGAAGAGGACATGAGGTATAGCTCGTATCTAGGGATCCGATTGTGTTCTACCCGTGAAGCGCGATTTAATTATGTTTCGCGGCGTGCGACCATAGTTTATTAGCCCTTAAACCAACAAGGACTTAGAACGACGATTCCCGCCGATGGCCTGGAATCCGGGAAGGACGGCCGTGCGGGCTGCAAGGGTGTAGCGGTGGCAGACAAGACCCCCCCGAAGTATCAAGTCTCCAACAAGACGCCAGGCGACGTGGCGCAGCCAAGGGAAGCGACACGCGAGATGGAAGAGGAGCGTGCGAAGCTGGAGCGCGAGCGAAGGGAATGGGAGAAGATATTGAAGCGCGTCGAGGATCACGAGAACGCCATCGCGCAGCTCGAGGCCAAACGCAAGGAGAGGGAAGAGGAGATCAAGGCCCTCATCAAGGAGAAGGAGAAGGTCACCAACGAGCTCGGCGGCGTGCGGAAGCTCGTGGCCACCGAGGAGCGCGAGCTGGAGCGGAAGAGGCAAGCGTCGAGCATCCTGGAGAAGGACATCGAGGACCTGCGCCAGGACCGGAAGAAACTCGACCAGGACGTATCCAAATTGATCGACGACGTGCAAAAGTACAAGAACGAGAAGGAGGAGCGGGAGGCACGCGTCCGGGTGCTTCGAAACGAGCAAGAAGGCCTGGAAAAGTGGAAGCGGAACCTGACCGCGGAGAACGACGCCCTCGCGAACCGCAACAAGCAGCTCAAGGACGACCTCGCCGGCATCCAGCGGGACATCGAGAAAGAGAAGCAGGACCTCGCGAGGAGCTCCAAGCAGCTCGAGGACACCAGGCGGAAGCTCCGCGACCTGGAGGACGACCTCGACCGCCGGGCCAAGCGGGTCGACGATGCCGAGAAGGAGCTCGATCGTCGTCGGCGCGCGGTCGATAACGAGGTGGCGAAGAACCAGGACCGGGTGAAGAACCTCAAGAACGAGATCGACGACCTCGAGCGGAGGAAGGACAAGGCACGCGACGAGCTGCGCCGGGTCAACGACGAGCTGCCCCCCCTGTCGAGGAAGCGAGACGCGCTGGACGACGAGATCTCCCGGAAGAACAGGGAACTGAAGGACATCCAGAAAGAGGCCAGCAACATCCAGCGGGACAGGGAAAGCGTCGACAGGGATCGGGACAAGCTCTCCCGAGACAAGGAGAACCTCCAGAGGGAGTGGGACAAGCTACAGAAGGAGCGGGAGGCGCTCAACAAGTACAGGAGCGACCTCGAGAAGCGGGCCATCCGGGAGAAGGTGCCCGCCGACATCCGCACGAAGCACCCCACGTGAACCTGCCTGGAGGCCGCACGGGCGGTGAGACCAACCATGCAACTAGTAGACGCGGGAAACACGGGCGGCCAGGCAATGCTGAACCGCCAGGACATGGATGCACTGCACCTGGAGGAGTTCGACGTCGTCGTCCTGGTCGCTGGTGGGATCGTGAAGGCGGCGGTACACGTCACGTCCAGCGAGGAATGCCATCCTGGCACCGTGCTGGTCGACGAGGCGGTCGTCGCCTCGTTGGCCCCGGGTGGCTCGCAAAGCGTCGACGTCAAGAAGATCGTGCCGAGGGGCGGCATCGCGGAACTGCGGATCTCCGTCGACCCGCAAGGGAAGTGCCCGATCGAGACCGCCATCGTCTGGGTATCCGAGCATGCGGGCGGCATCCAAAAACTCCTCAAGCGCCGCCCGGTCTTCAAGGGAATGGAGCTCGAGTGGAAGGACGCCGAGGTCTGCCCCCTCCGCCTGAAGGTGATCGACACGAAGCCCCCGATCGGCGACGGGGACGTCGCGGTCGTCGACAGCTCTGGCATGGAGATCCTGTTCGACCTCGTTCCCGCGGCGGAGATGGGGTTCAACACGATCCTGTGCATCGACGTGTCTGGATCCATGCTCAACGCGGATTACGTCGTGCAAGACGTGAGCAGCATCATCGATTTCTTGAAGCAAGAGTATGCCATGGCCTCCCTGGACGAGTTCTTGAGCCAGTTCCAGGAAGGGGCGGCCGTCTCCCGCATCGCGAGCGCGGCGGCGGCATCACTGCTCTACTTGAGCCTCAAGGCCAAGCGCGGCCTTGGCGAGAACGTGCAAGTCGTCGCGTTCGGCGACGACGTGGAGGTGCTCGAGATGGAGAACGCCGAGGGAGCGATGTCCCCGGTGATAGAATGCAGCGGGCAGCTGCGGGACTTGAACTTGAACACGCTCGCGTACTACATCACGGACAAGACCAAGAAGGCGGTCGGCTTGACCGCGATGAGCGTGGCGCTCAAGATCGCAGCCGAGCAGATCGCACACTTCCCCACAAACCCCCGGACGGGCAAGCCCGACCCGACGATGGTCATCCTCCTAAGCGACGGCAACCCGAACAAGGGAGACGAGGCGACCGGCATCCCCGTGAACCCGATACCGGTCGCGAGGGAATTCCTCGCGAAGGAGGGCGTCGTGATCTATACGATCGGCCTGGGCGAGGCGGACGACCTGCTCATGGAGAAGCTCGGCCGTGACGTCGGCCGAGGGGACTACCTGAAGGCCACCAACTTGCTCCAGCTATGGCGCTTCTACGACGACCTGGCAAGCAAGTTCTCGATCTCTATCCGTTCCGAGAGGGAGGTGCCGCCCGGCGGCATCGTCACGCCTTCCATCGCCGGCCCGGCCCCGGCCGCGCCAGAACCGGAGCATGGGCCGGAGGAAATGAGCCAGCCAGAAGAATCGGGCGGGGCTCCAATCGCTGTTACCAAGGCGAAGACACCCGCAGGGAGCGCCGGCACGCAGATCGCGAGCAAGACGCCGGTCACGAAGTCGGAAACCATCAAAGTGTTTTTCCAGGCGACTATAGGACCAGGAGAGAAGCAAATAGAGTTGGAAATCGATAAAAATACCCGGATCGAGAATCTGAAGGTGACCGTCGGGAACATTTTCGGCTTGTTTCCCCCGGACTTCCACCTGGTCTACGGCGGGATCACGATGGACGAAACCCGGGCGATCAAGGTCTACCACGTGGATAACGGCGACACGATACTCATCGTCCCGGCGAGCACCGCGGGAGGGATAAGCATCGCATCCTGATCTCTTCTCCTAGCCCTTGATCTGGCTCGACAGGCGCTTCATCGCATCGAGGTAGACCTTCACGCTCACGATGCGCGGCCGCTTCCGGAAGGTCTCCGGGAGCTTCGCGTCGCAGCGCGAGCACAGCCCCGACGATTTCGCCCACTCCTTGAACTCGTCGGCGTGCGCGGGGTGGCGGCACGACGGGCATATCACGATCCCGCGGAGCTCGTCGTCGGGTAGCTTGGGCAGTTGGAAGCAGAAGATGCACTTGAAGTCCTCCTTCGAGAGCACGCTGCCCTTGGGGCGCAGCTCGTCGATGTTGACCCTCTCGACGCGGATCGCCTCCGGCGCGGCGACCCGCACGCTCACGCGCCGCGTCGTGGCGGAGCGATCCCAGGCCCTGGCCGGCTGGACGGGACGGGCCGGCTGGGCTGGCTGGGCCGGTTGGGCGGGCCGGGCCGGTTGGGCGGGCCGGGGGGCGGCGGCCTCCGGCCTGGGGCGGGCACGGACGGGCGTCGGTAACGGGGCGTTAATGTCGGGGATCGAGGGCGTCCGGCCGTACCTGGCAGCGATGACGACGGACACGATCACGAACAGGATGACGAACGGGTCAACGTGACGGGAGACGAGGTCGATCGGGACATCCACGTCATCGAACCAGGCGAACACGAAGGAGAGGTACAGCACCTCCAGGACGATGTTGGACACGACGACGCCCACGCCGAACTTCTTCGAGTTCACGGACTTCCCCCCAATATACACGTAGAAGTATTTCCTAAAGCAAGCGAAGACCGCGTACGTCCCGTAGATGAGGTATGGCGCCGAGATGACCAGCGACCACCAGCTCGCCACGACCCAGCCCACCGGCAGGTCGAAGATCGGTTCGGCCAGGAAGGGGATGGTCGTGAAGTTCCCCCAAGCGCCGAAGACGAGGGCGGCGAAGTTCGTGCCGAACACGAACATCGCGTGGTTCTGCATCGAGTTGAACGAGCGCAAGTAAGCGGCGCTGTCGGCGAGCTTCATGAGGAACATGACGTCGATGCCGACGAGCACCCATGAATAGAACAAGTTCGTCCCCGGGGGCTCCAAGGGGACGCCCGCGAAGGCTCCCAGTACCAGGAAGAATAGGAAGATGAGGAGGTAGTGGTACCAGCGGACTCGCGCCATCGTCGGGATCTTCCATGAATGGTGTCCTAATCAACCGGACGAATCGTATTCCAAGAACAAGGACTTCCCGTCGACGATCGGGTTGATGAACTCGACCAGTTCCGGTAGGATCTTGACGTCGAGCTCGTTCTTGAAGGAAAACGGCACGGGGAACCATTTTCTTGTCTTTAAATTCGCCCGGAAGATGTTGAACCCGAACGACGTGCCGTCGATCAAGTACGGGTCGATGACGAGGGCGATGGACTTGTCCCAGAGCTTCTGATAGCGGGCCTGCGTTCCCATATCCTCCTCGCTCAAGAACAAGCCATAAGAAGGGTGGGAATGGTACCAACCACACACAAACAGTCCCTGACTTCGGAGATCGTTATATGCCCTCACGAAGTTCTTGTATTCCTTGATCTCGGCGTAGACGGCGTTGCCGTGCCCCATTGGGTAGGCCTCCTCAACTTGCAAGACGAGTTCATCCTTGTCGAGCCTCCCCGCCAGCAGGCCGATGACCTCCACCCACTTCTCCCTTGGGATGTTCTTGTTCGCGTACTTCAGCGCGTGGCTCGCCAGCTTCAGGAACGCCTTCGCGCTCAACGTGATTCGCTCCTGGGGCGTGGAAGCTGCGGGGAGCGCCGGGGGCGCTTGGGTCGTGGCGCTTGGCTCTGCAGCAACCGGTGCCGCGGGCGGGACCTCCTCCTTGGGCGAGTGCTCCTTCGTGTGGGCGACCGTGCCCTTCGCCGCGTCCACCCTCTCGGACTTCAGCTCGGCGTAGATCTCCTTCAAGAGCTCGATCTTGAGCTCCTCCTTGAGCTTGCGCCGGTACTCGTCAGGATCGGGCCTGTCGCCGCCCGGGTTCGGGTCTCGTTGCTCGGCCATGGACGTCCACCCGGACACTACCACTTCTCGCTCGCGTACTTCTTCGTGAGGTGCTTGACCTTCTCGTCGAAGGCCTTCGGATCAGTCATCATCTCCTCGGCCGCCTTCTTGTTGAACACGTCCGTGGGGTTGATGTACTGGCCCTTCGTGTTCAGCATCGCCACGATCGCCTGGACGACCGTCGTGACGGTCTTGGACGGGCTCCATCCACCCTTCTGGCCGACCAGCGACGGGTCGACGAGCGCCAGGCATATGTTCCGCTGGCCGGGGAACTCCGACGGCTTCGGCCAGAAGTTCGGGTGCCAGATCGGGGTGTACATGCGGACGAACGGGGGCTGCTGGGGGTAGTCCGCTGGGAACTTGATCTCCATCTTGAACAGCCCACCCTGGTACGCCGTCCCCTTCGGCCCGACGAGCGTCACGGCCAGGTGGTCGATGCTCTTGCTGTCCTTGTCGAACCCCTTCAGCTGGACTATCGTCCCGTCGCTGAGCATCTTCTTCAAGGCTGCGAAATCCTGCGATATTCTCGTTGTCCTCATACTCATGGTTTCTCACGACTGTGCTATTGTGCTGGATCGATTCGATCCGATTCCAGCTGCTATCGTTAGATCCCCGCCGGGGTACCTAACCTTTCTCATGGTTCACTCCACCTTCAGAGTAATAAACACTTCCCCGTCAACGAAGCCGGCCGCGGTGATGAGATCGTAGGTTCGCAACCCGTTCTCCGAGACAGACGCCTCCGGATCGACGGTCCGGATCCCGTTGAAGTCGTTGACCGTGAGGACCGGCTCCATGTCCGGGCTCGCCTTGAACCCCATCGCCAGGAGCATGTCGACGATCTTCTGGCAATGGTCGCTGCTGCCGAGCTCGATGCCGACCCGTTTCACGTTGTCGCCGCATTGCGGGCAGGCCGGGTTTCGAGGCTTCTCGATGTAGTAGAACTTCATGGTCATGCCGTTGAATATCATGTACGTCCTCATCGGCTCCCCCAGCGCCTTGTTCCCGGCCTTCCAGTTCACCACCTTGATCGCCTCGTGCGACTGGACGGCCGAGATGACCGCGTTGATCGTGATGAGGCCCGGGTCGTGCCTATCGAGGGCCTTCACGACGTCGCCCGTGGAGAACTCGGGGAGGAAGCCGTGCTCGTGGGCGAGCCGGTTCGCCTCCTTCCTGACGAACTCCACGTCATCGAGCTTCTTCGGGTCGGGATCGTTTTTGAACGTGTCCTGGAACAGCATGTTCCCCTTGAAGATGCAATGCACGCGCTTCCGGGGGATGCCGACGACCGTGCAGGCGGCCATCTCGTCGCTCGGGCCGGACGGCTGCGGGTAGCACTCGTAGCACGCGTTCTCGTAGGGCATGATCGTGTAGACGTGGCCGTGGTAGCCC